>NZ_JBSFUY010000016.1:0-206540 GCF_053592055.1 Streptomyces sp. NPDC002817 | reverse complement strand
ACGCCCGGTTACATTCCGAACCCGGAAGCTAAGCCTTACAGCGCCGATGGTACTGCAGGGGGGACCCTGTGGGAGAGTAGGACACCGCCGAACAATCATTCAAAGGGTTGGATCCTGAACTTCGGTTCGGGGTCCAACCCTTTTTTGTTCTGCGTCACTTGAAGTTCACGTTCCACAACCACCATCCGAAGCATGGGTACTGCTGCAATGCTCAGGGCCGCCGGCGTCGGAGTCGGTGACGAGGTCGTGGTGCCGGCCTTCGGAAATGTGGAGGTCGCCGAGGCCGTCGTCCTGGCCGGTGCGCTTCCGGTGTTCGCCGACATAGATCCGGTGACCTACTGCCTCAACGCGTCCGCTGTCGAGGCAGCCGTGACCGCGCGGACCGCGGCCGTGGTCGTCGTACATCGATTTGGGCGGCGGGCCGGCATCGCGGCCCTGCACGCTCTGGGACAGCGTCATGGGCTGCTCGTGCTGGAGCAGGGTGAGTCCGAGGCGCCGTACGACGAAGTCGCTCAGCGCAGGGAGCGGGCGGCTTACCTCGATGGGAAGTTGAAGGGTGTGGGCAAGCCCGACGGCGGTGACGGGCACACCTATCAGCAGTACGTCGTGCGGGTGCCCGGGAACGGGCGGCCCGATCGCGATGCCTTCGCTCGCGCCTTGCGTGGCAAGGGCGTTGAGTGCCGGGTGCCGGTCAAGACGCCTGTGCACCGGCTGCCCGAGTTCCGGCGTTGTGTGTCGCTGCGGGAGACGGAGCTGGCGGCGGACGAGACGTTGGCGCTGCCGGTGGACGCGTCCCTGACCAAGCGGGACATGCAGCGGGTCGTGGGTGCTTGCAACGCGCTCGGAGGGCTGCTTCAGGCAGCCTTCTGAACGGGCTTCGTACCTCGTGGGCGTGGTTGGGAACACCGGTCTGTTCGGGGTATGATCTATCCCGTTGCCGCGAGGGAAACCTCGAAGCGACAGGCCCCCTTAGCTCAGTCGGCAGAGCGTCTCCATGGTAAGGAGAAGGTCAACGGTTCGATTCCGTTAGGGGGCTCCAACTGAAAGGCCCCGCCCAATTGGGCGGGGCCTTTTTCGTACCCTTCTCAGTCCTTGTGGAGGCCCGGGACCCGCATGGCCAGGATCGCCATGTCGTCGGACGGGGCGTCCGAGGCGAAGCGTTCCACGGCGCGCATGATGCGGGCGGCGACCGCGCCGGCGGTCAGGCCCGTGCAGGTCGTGAGGACGTCGGTGAGGCCGTCGTCGCCCAACATGCGGGCGCCCTCGCGGCGTTCGGTGACGCCGTCGGTGACGCACAGCAGGACGTCGCCCGGGTCCAGGGTGACCGTCTGCTCGTACAGCTCCAGATCCTCGATCACGCCCAGGAGGGGCTGCGGCTCGGCGGCCGGTTCGACGGTGCCGTCCTGGCGGAGGCGGAGCGGGAGGGGGTGGCCTGCGCAGACCACCTTCAGTTCGGCGCTGCCGTCCTCCTGGGGGCGCATCTCGCCGTAGAGGAGCGTCAGGAAGCGGCTGCGGGCTCCCTCATCGAGGATCGCGGAGTTGAGGCGCTCCAGGACGGCCGGGCCGCTGAGGCCCTCCCTGGCCAGCAGCCGCAGAGCGTGGCGGGCCAGGCCCGTCACCGCTGCCGCGTTCGGGCCCGTACCGCAGACGTCGCCGATGGCGAAGCCGTAGGCGCCGTCGCTGATGGGGAAGACGTCATAGAAGTCGCCGCCGACCTCGTTGCCCTCGCCGGCCGCGCGGTAGATGACCTCGACCTCGACGCCGTCGATCTCGGGGAGCTCGGGCGGCAGGAGGCTGCGCTGGAGGGACTGGCTGATGGCCGTGCGCTCGGAGTACAGGCGGGCGTTGTCCAACGCCAGCGCTGCCCTGCGGCTCAAGTCCTCGGCCAGTTCCAGGATTTCCTGGCGGAAGTGTTCGTCCGTCGGCTTGCCCAGGGTCAGCATGCCGATGACGCGGTTGCGGGCCACCAGGGGGAGGACGACCGTCTCGCCGCCCACTGCCGATGCGGTGGCGAGGGTCGGGCCGATGCCCGCGCTGAGGCGGCCGATGGGTTCGCCGAGGCCCAGGCTGCGCATGGAGGTGCGCAGGGCCGCCTGGTGGGCCGCCTCGGCGGGGGCGGACCAGACGCGGGCGCCCGGGGTGGGTACCGGGTCGGGCGGGGAGATCTTCGAGAGCAACGACTTGATGCCGTCGATGAGTTCCTCGTCCTCGTGCAGGACGTACGACAGGTAGGGCTCCGAGGCCTGGTCGGCGATCGTGTAGACCGCGCACCAGGTCGCCAGGGTCGGGACGGTCATCTGGGCCATCAGGGCCAGGGTCTGATCGCGGTCCAGAGTGCCGGCCAGGAGGTCGGAGGCCTCGACGAGGAAGCTGAGCGATCCTCGGCGCAGGCGTTCCAGTTCGCCGAGGCGGGCCGACTCGACGGCCAGCGCGATGCGGTCCGCGGCGAACTGGAGGCGCAGGGCTTCCTCGTTCGAGTATCTGCCGGGGCCTTCGGCCGCGACGCCGAGGGAGCCCGTGAGGCGTCCCTCGACCTTCAGGGGGACCGTGACGACCGAGCGCATGCCGGTGCCGCTCAGGAGCGGGACTGCGCCAGGGACCGCCGTGAGGTCCTCGTGGACGGCCGGCATGCGGGCCGAGCCGTAGCGGCCGGGGCCCGCCTCGACGGGGACGCGGGCGAAGCGCTGGCGGGCGGAGGGCAGGCCGGTGGAGGCGCGGACCTCCAACTCCGTTTCGTCGTCGGTGGCCAGGAGCAGGAAGGCGGAGTCGGCGTCGAGCATGTCGCGGGCGCGTTCCACCGTGCGCTGGAGGAGGCCGTCGAGGTCGTCCGGGGCCGGGGAGCCGATGAACACCTCGAAGGGGTCGGTGCTCTGGCCGTCGGAGGAGGGTGAGGTGTCGGAGGCCGGGATGCGCAACGGGGTCTGGAGGACCGCGCGTTCGTTGTCGCGGACCAGGAGGCAGACCGTGGAGGGCTCGCCGTCCGTGTCGCGGACGCGGAGGTGGGAGGCGTACACGGGGGTGACGCGGCCGTTGGCGCCCCTTATGCCGTAACTGCCTTCCCAGCGGGAGAGTTGGAGCGCCTCCGCGATGCCCGTACTGGTGCCCGGGGTGTGGGGCCAGGCCGCGAGGTCGGTCAGGGGTTTGCCGATGACCTGCTCGGCCGGGTAGCCGAAGAGTTCCTCGGCATCCTCGTTCCAGGCGGAGATGGCCGCCGTACGGTCGATCTGGACGACGGCGACGCGGACGCGGCCGTCGGCGAGGGGGAGGAGGTCCGCGGGGAGCGAGGGGCCGGCGGCGCGGGTGCCCACCGGGCGTTCGGGGAGGGCGATCTGGAACCAGACCTGTTTGTGTGTGGGCGTGTACTCGACGCCCCAGCGGCCGGCCAGGGCCGCGCACAGCTGGAGGCCGCGGCCGCCCTCGCGGTCGGGGCTGCCCATGGTGGCGAGGGAGCCCTGGAGGGGGACCTCGCGCTCGGGGTAGCGGTCGCCGACCTCGATGCGTACGCCGTCGTCGCTGCGCAGACACAGTACGTCCGCCGTGGTGCCCGCGTGCACCACGGCATTGGTCACCAGTTCGCTGGTGAGGACCACCGCGTCGTCGACGATGTCCGCGAAGCCCCAGCCCTGGAGTGTGTCGCGGACGAAGGAGCGGGCGCTCGCGACCGAGCGCCCGACGGGCTCGAAGCTGGCGGCCGCGCGCGCGGTGATCACAGAACTCCTCGAGCGGTTGTCGACGTGCAGGGCTGCGCCGCCGACCGGCTCGTGCCGCTGGTGCGGCAGGCCGTCCGTCGGCCGGCGGTCCGGGGGATGTCCCCCAGGGATCAGTCCGGTGGTCATGTTGTGCGGCCGCCCCTCCGATGCCCGCTCGTTCTCGTGCCACCGCCCAAGGCCGGACGGACCGGCGCGGCTGGACAGCCGCATGCAAGGTTACTTACCTTCCCCGTCCATGCGGATGCCGGTCACCAGTGTTTCCGTCCGGAGGGTGTGCGGACGATGTGCGAAGCTGCCGAACTGTTATGGCCTGGTTCAGCCAGGGTGAAACACTGGGCAAGCTTCTTGTGAAGGTCCGGGCAGGCTGAGTGTGGTCCGCGCAGTGTGGGCAGCAGCCCGGGGTGCGGCCTGGTCTATCCGGCAGAAAAGCGCAGCATTAACCGGTACGTCGAACAGTAGTACCGGAGCACAGCAGTAACGGTCGACCCCTGCGGGAGGGACACAGTGGAGTCTGGCGCAGCGACGCGGGGCACTAAGACGCGCGCGAAAGGCGGACAGTCCCTGAACAACCAGCGCAAACCGCGCGGTGGGACCACCGCGGTGGACACGGCCGCCCTGAATCGACTGCTGGCGGCTCTCGTGTCGATGCGTGACGGGAACTTCCGGAAGCGGCTCACGGTGTCCGGCGACGGCGTGTTGTCGGAGATCGCCGCTGTTTACAACGAGGTGGCCGACCGGAATCTGCATCTGACGGGTGAGTTGTCGCGGGTGCGGCGGATGGTGGGCCGTGAGGGCAAACTCACGGAACGGCTGGAAATCGGCGCCTGTGAGGGGTCGTGGCTGACCGCCATCGACGCTTCCAACGCCCTGGTCGACGATCTCGTACGACCTGTCTCGGAAGTCGGCCGGGTGCTTTCCGCGGTAGCGGAGGGCGATCTGTCGCCTCGTATGGAGCTGCGGACGCAGGCGGCGGACGGGTCCGGGCATCCGCTGCGGGGTGAGTTCCTCAAGGTCGGGCGGACCGTCAACAACCTGGTCGACCAGCTGTCGACGTTCACCGACGAGGTCACGCGCGTGGCCAGCGAGGTGGGTACCGAGGGCAAGCTGGGCGGACAGGCCAAGGTGCGCGGTATGTCCGGTTCATGGAAGGACCTGACGGATTCCGTCAACACGATGGCGTACCGGCTGACGGCGCAGGTGCGGGACATCGCGCTCGTCACCACGGCCGTCGCGAAGGGTGACTTGTCCCGGAAGGTCACGGTTCACGTGGCCGGCGAGATGCTCGAACTGAAGAACACCGTCAACACGATGGTGGACCAGTTGTCGTCCTTCTCCTCCGAGGTGACCCGCGTCGCGCGCGAGGTGGGCGTCGAGGGTGAGCTGGGCGGGCAGGCGCAGGTGCCCGGTGTGGCGGGTGTGTGGAAGGACCTCACCGATTCGGTGAACCTGATGGCCGGCAATCTGACGGCCCAGGTGCGCGGGATCGCGCAGGTGACGACCGCGGTCGCCAACGGTGATCTGTCGCAGAAGGTCACCGTCTCTGCACGTGGTGAGGTCGCGCAGCTCGCCGACACGATCAACCAGATGACCGAGACGCTGCGGATCTTCGCGGACGAGGTCACACGGGTGGCGAACGAGGTCGGTGCCGAGGGCCAGCTCGGCGGGCAGGCGAACGTGCCGGGTGCGGCGGGAACGTGGAAGGACCTCACCGATTCGGTGAACACGGTCTTCCGGAACCTGACCATCCAGGTGCGGGACATCGCCGCCGTGACGACGGCCGTGGCCAACGGTGATCTGTCGCAGAAGGTCACCGTCGACGTGGCCGGCGAGATGCTGGAGCTGAAGAACACCGTCAACGGGATGGTGGACCAGCTGTCCGCGTTCGGTGCCGAGGTCACGCGTGTGGCGCGTGAGGTCGGTGTCGAGGGCGAGCTGGGCGGTCAGGCGCAGGTGCCCGGGGCCGCCGGTACGTGGAAGGACCTCACCGACTCCGTCAACACGGCGTTCCGGAATCTCACCGGACAGGTGAGGAACATCGCCCAGGTGACGACGGCCGTGGCCAACGGTGATCTGTCGCAGAAGGTCACCGTGGACGTCTCCGGCGAGATGCTCCAGCTGAAGAACACCGTGAACACGATGGTGGACCAGCTGTCGGCCTTCGCCGACCAGGTGACACGGATGGCCCGGGACGTGGGCACCGAGGGCCGTCTCGGCGGTCAGGCCGTGGTGCCGGGGGTCTCGGGGACGTGGAAGGAGCTCACGGACTCCGTCAACTTCATGGGTGGCAACCTCACCTCGCAGGTGCGGCAGATCGCCCAGGTGACGACGGCGGTGGCGCGGGGCGACCTGTCCCAGAAGATCGACGTGGACGCGCGCGGCGAGATCCTCGAGCTGAAGAACACCATCAACACGATGGTCGACCAGCTCTCCGCCTTCGCCGACCAGGTGACCCGGGTCGCCCGTGAGGTGGGCACCGAGGGACGGCTGGGCGGGCAGGCGCAGGTGCCCGGCGTCGCCGGTGTGTGGCGGGACCTGACCGACTCCGTGAACGGCATGGCGTCCAACCTGACCGGCCAGGTGCGCAACATCGCGCAGGTCGCCACCGCGGTGGCCCGGGGTGACCTGTCCCAGAAGATCACCGTGGACGCGCGCGGCGAGATCCTGGAGCTGAAGAACACCCTGAACACGATGGTCGACCAGCTGTCGTCCTTCGCCGAAGAGGTCACGCGTGTGGCCCGCGAGGTGGGCACCGAGGGAATCCTCGGCGGTCAGGCCGAGGTGCAGGGGGTCTCCGGCACCTGGAAGGACCTCACGCAGTCCGTGAACTTCATGGCGAACAACCTGACGATCCAGGTGCGCAACATCGCCGAGGTCACGACCGCGGTCGCCAAGGGCGATCTGTCGAAGAAGATCACCGTCGACGCGAAGGGCGAGATCCTCGAACTCGTCAGCACCGTCAACACGATGGTGGACCAGCTGTCGTCCTTCGCCGAACAGGTGACCCGGGTGGCCCGCGAGGTGGGCACCGAGGGCATCCTGGGCGGCCAGGCCCATGTGCCCGGTGTAGTGGGCATCTGGAAGGACCTCAGCGACAACGTGAACCTGATGGCCAACAACCTGACCATGCAGGTGCGGAACATCTCCCAGGTCGCGTCGGCCGTCGCCAACGGCGATCTGACCCGGACGGTGACGATCGAGGCGCGCGGCGAGGTCGCGCAGCTCGCCGACACCTTCAACACCATGGTGAAGACGCTGAGTTCGTTCGCCGACCAGGTCACCAAGGTGGCCCGTGAGGTGGGTACGGACGGAATCCTCGGCGGGCAGGCGCGCGTGCCGGGTGTGGCCGGTACGTGGAAGGACCTCACCGAGTCGGTGAACCAGATGGCGTCCAACCTGACCGGTCAGGTGCGGAACATCGCCATGGTCACGACCGCCATCGCCAAGGGCGACCTGACGAAGAAGATCGACATCGACGCCCGGGGTGAGATCCTCGAGCTGAAGACCACCATCAACACGATGGTCGACCAGCTGTCCTCCTTCGCCGAGGAGGTCACCCGCGTCGCCCGCGAGGTGGGCACCGAAGGGCAGCTCGGCGGCCAGGCACGGGTGCGTGACGTCGACGGCACCTGGCGCGACCTCACCGAGTCCGTGAACGAGATGGCCGGGAACCTGACCCGGCAGGTGCGTGCCATCGCGCGCGTGGCGACCGCGGTGACCCGTGGCGACCTGAACCTGAAGATCGACGTGGACGCGTCCGGGGAGATCCAGGAACTCCAGGACTACATCAACAAGATGATCGCCAACCTGCGCGACACCACGATCGCCAACAAGGAGCAGGACTGGCTCAAGGGCAACCTGGCCCGTATCTCCGCGCTGATGCAGGGCCGCCGCGACCTCGCGGACGTGGCCTCGCTGATCATGAGCGAGCTGACGCCGGTGGTGTCCGCGCAACACGGCGCGTTCTTCCTGGCGATGCCGCTCGTCGACGGCAAGGACGCGAGCGCCGACCAGGAGGAGTCGTACGAACTGCGCATGCTCGGGTCCTACGGCTACTCCATGGGATCGATGCCGACGTCCTTCAGGCCGGGTGAGGCACTCATCGGGACGGCCGCGCAGGAGCGGCGCACGATCCTCGTGGAGAACGCGCCGAGTGGCTATCTGAAGATCTCCTCGGGGCTCGGGGAGGCGCCGCCCGCGCAGGTGATCGTGTTGCCGGTGCTCTTCGAGAGCCAGGTGCTCGGCGTCATCGAGCTGGCGTCGTTCACACCGTTCACGCAGATCCAGAAGGACTTCCTGAACCAGATCGCCGAGATGATCGCGACCAGCGTCAACACCATCTCCGTCAATACCAAGACCGAGGTGCTGCTGCGGCAGTCGCAGGAGCTGACCGAGCAACTGCGTGAGCGGTCGGCGGAGTTGGAGAACCGGCAGAAGGCCCTCCAGTCGTCCAACGCCGAACTGGAGGAGAAGGCCGAGCTGCTGGCCCAGCAGAACCGCGACATCGAGGTGAAGAACACCGAGATCGAGGAGGCGCGGCAGGTCCTGGAGGAGCGCGCCGAGCAACTCGCCGTGTCGATGCGCTACAAGAGCGAGTTCCTCGCCAACATGTCGCACGAGCTGCGTACGCCGCTCAACTCGCTGCTGATCCTGGCCAAGTTGCTCGCCGACAACGCGGACGCCAATCTCTCGCCGAAGCAGGTCGAGTTCGCCGAGACGATCCATGGCGCCGGCTCCGACCTGCTCCAGCTGATCAACGACATCCTGGACCTGTCGAAGGTCGAGGCGGGCAAGATGGACGTCTCGCCGACGCGCATCGCGCTCGTCCAGCTCGTGGACTACGTGGAGGCCACCTTCCGCCCGCTGACCGCGGAAAAGGGCCTCGACCTGTCCGTGCGGGTCTCGCCGGAGCTGCCCGCCACGCTGCACACCGATGAACAGCGGCTGCTGCAGGTGCTGCGCAATCTGCTGTCCAACGCGGTGAAGTTCACCGACTCCGGGGCGGTGGAGCTGGTCATCCGGCCCGCCGGCGCGGATGTGCCGATGCAGATCCGTGAGCAGTTGCTGGAGACCGGTTCGCTGCGGGATCCGGACGCCGATCTGATCGCGTTCTCCGTGACCGACACCGGGATCGGGATCGCCGCGAGCAAGATGCGGGTGATCTTCGAGGCGTTCAAGCAGGCCGACGGCACGACGAGCCGGAAGTACGGCGGTACGGGTCTCGGTCTCTCCATCTCGCGGGAGATCGCCCAGCTGCTCGGTGGTGAGATCCACGCGCAGAGCGAGCCGGGACGCGGTTCGACGTTCACGCTGTATTTGCCGCTGCACCCGAGCGAACTGCCCCCGCAGGGCTATCAGCAGTCCGCGGCGGTCCTGGAGGTCGGTGACCTCGGCGCTTCCGAGAACGGCCGCACCGAGGTCGAGATCGGGACGCCGGCCGAGGTGAAGTCGTACCAGGAGACCCAGAACGGTGCCGCGGCGCTCTTCAGGCGCCGCCGCAGGACCCTGCCGGAGGCCGAACAGCGGCCCCAGCTGGACCAGTGGGCGGCGACGACGGCGCAGAGCCCGGCGCCGGAGGTGCGGCGCGGCATCCGGTTCGGCGGCGAGAAGGTGCTGATCGTCGACGACGACATCCGCAACGTCTTCGCGCTCACCAGCGTCCTGGAACAGCACGGACTGTCGGTGCTGTACGCCGAGAACGGCCGCGAGGGCATCGAGGTCCTGGAGCAGCACGACGACGTCACGGTCGTGCTGATGGACATCATGATGCCCGAGATGGACGGGTATGCGACGACGACGGCGATCCGCAGGATGCCGCAGTTCGCGGGCCTGCCGATCATCGCGCTGACCGCGAAGGCGATGAAGGGCGACCGGGAGAAGGCGATCGAGTCGGGCGCCTCCGACTACGTCACCAAGCCGGTGGATCCCGATCATCTGCTGTCGGTCATGGAGCAGTGGATGCGGGGCGCGTGACCGGAGCGGATGCAGGACGCGTGACGGGATCGGGCGGGCTTCGCGTGGATGCTGCGAGAACCTTCTGTGTTCACGCGGAGTCGCTGACACAGTGTGCTCGAAGCCGTGTAGAAGTACGGGATTCGGGGAACCTTCTGGTCTCCCGCTACGTTTCTGCTACGTGCACAGTGACATCGCGGTGACAGGGTGTGGCGACGGGCGGGGTGCGGCTACCATGACCGGCACAAGGACGGGCGGCGCAAGGGAGTCGTCCCCCGGGGCGGCACCTGCCGGTGTCACCACGAGTCCTGAGGACAGGGGAGGCCCCAAGCCGGGGCGAGGAGGGCGGGCCATGGTGCAGAAGGCCAAGATCCTCCTGGTCGATGACCGGCCGGAGAATCTGCTGGCGCTGGAGGCCATCCTCTCCGCGCTCGATCAGACGCTGGTGCGGGCATCGTCCGGGGAGGAAGCGCTCAAGGCGCTGCTCACCGACGACTTCGCGGTGATCCTGCTGGACGTGCAGATGCCGGGCATGGACGGCTTCGAGACGGCGGCGCACATCAAGCGGCGCGAGCGCACCCGGGACATCCCGATCATCTTCCTCACCGCGATCAACCACGGTCCGCATCACACCTTCCGAGGGTATGCGGCGGGCGCGGTCGACTACATCTCCAAGCCCTTCGACCCGTGGGTGCTGCGTGCGAAGGTCTCCGTCTTCGTCGAGCTGTACATGAAGAACTGCCAGCTGAGGGAGCAGGCGGCGCTGCTGCGGCTCCAGTTGGAGGGCGGTGCCGCCGGCAAGGCTCCGGCCGGTGAGGCGAAGGAGCCGGCGGGACTGCTGGCCGAGCTCTCGGCGCGGCTCGCCGCGGTCGAGGAGCAGGCCGAGGCCCTGTCCAAGCAGCTGGACGACGAGTCGGCGGACGCGGCGGCCGTGGCCACCGCGGCTCATCTCGAACGCAAACTCACCGGCCTGCGGCGGGCACTGGACGCCCTGGAGCCGGGAACAGGCAGCACACAGTCGGTGCCCTCGCAGAACTGACCCCCACGCGCGGCTCAGTTGCGGGTGAGTGCGTGTCAGTTCCGCGTCCCCGCAGGGGCGACACGAACGGGTGAAGCACCGGGCACACGTGTCCGTTGTCGTCTCCCCCGGTAACCTCACACCTATGGCCTCACGTCCCTCCGCTGCCAAGAAGCAGCCCGCGAAGAAGGCGGCGGCTCCGGCGAAGAAGGCCGCTGCGAAGAAGGCTCCGGCGAAGAAGGCGCCCGCCAGGAAAGCCGTCGCGAAGAAGACCGCGCCGGCCCCGAAGCCGGCGCCGAATCCGACCGGCGGCATCTACAAGCTCGTGCGCGCTGTCTGGCTGGGCCTCGCGCACGCCGTGGGCGCCGTGTTCCGCGGCATAGGGAATGGCGCGAAGAACCTCGACCCGGCGCACCGCAAGGACGGTGTCGCGCTGCTGCTGCTCGGCCTCGCGCTGATCGTCGCGGCCGGAACCTGGTCGAATCTGCGCGGTCCCGTCGGCGACCTGGTCGAGATCATCGTGACCGGCGCCTTCGGCCGCCTCGACCTGCTCGTGCCGATACTGCTCGCGGTCATCGCCGCCCGGTTCATCCGGCACCCCGAGCAGCCCGAGGCCAACGGCCGCATCGTGATCGGCCTGTCCGCGCTCGTCATCGGTGTGCTCGGCCAGGTCCACATCGCGTGCGGCGCACCCGCCCGCAGCGACGGCATGCAGGCCATAAGGGATGCGGGCGGCCTCATCGGCTGGGGCGCGGCGACCCCGCTGACCTACACCATGGGCGAGGTCCTCGCCGTACCGCTGCTCGTGCTGCTCACGGTCTTCGGGCTGCTGGTCGTCACGGCCACCCCGGTCAACGCCATCCCGCGGCGACTGCGGGAGCTCGGCGTGCGGCTCGGCGTCATGCACGATCCTGCCGAGGACGAGTTCGGCGAGGACGACGAGCGGTACGACGACCAGTGGCGCGAGGCGCTGCCGGCGCGCACCCGTAGGCGCGGGTCGGCGCCCGAGGCGTACGACCCCGACAGCGCCGAGCAGGAGGCCCTCTCGCGGCGTCGAGGCCGCCCCCGGCGCTCCGCGGTGCCGCAGCCCGACATGGACCGCCCGATGGACGCCGTGGACGTCGCCGCGGCGGCGGCCGCCGCGCTCGACGGTGCCGTCCTGCACGGCATGCCGCCGTCGCCGATCGTCGCCGACCTCACCCAGGGCGTGAGCGTCGGGGACCGCGAGGACACGACGCCGACGCCGGTGCCGACCCCCGTGCCGGCCCCGGCCGCGCGCCCCCGGCAGGAGAAGCTGAAGGTCCAGGAGAAGCTGAAGGTCGAGGTCGCGGACCTCACCAAGCCCGCGCCCGAGGCCCAGGGCGAACTGCCGCCGCGCGCCGAGCAGCTCCAGCTGTCCGGTGACATCACCTACTCACTGCCCTCGCTCGACCTCCTGGAGCGCGGCGGCCCCGGCAAGGCGCGCAGCGCGGCCAACGACGCCGTCGTCGCCTCGCTGACGAACGTCTTCATGGAGTTCAAGGTCGACGCGGCCGTCACCGGCTTCACGCGCGGGCCGACGGTCACGCGGTACGAGGTCGAGCTCGGCCCCGCCGTGAAGGTCGAGCGGATCACCGCGCTGGCGAAGAACATCGCGTACGCCGTCGCCAGCCCGGACGTCCGGATCATCAGCCCGATCCCGGGCAAGTCCGCGGTCGGCATCGAGATCCCGAACACCGACCGCGAGATGGTCAACCTCGGGGACGTGCTGCGGCTTGCCGCGGCGGCCGAGGACGAGCATCCGATGCTGGTGGCGCTCGGCAAGGACGTCGAGGGCGGCTATGTGATGGCCAACCTCGCGAAGATGCCGCATGTGCTCGTTGCCGGAGCGACCGGTTCCGGTAAGTCGTCGTGCATTAACTGCTTGATCACTTCCATCATGGTCCGCGCGACCCCCGAGGACGTGCGGATGGTCCTCGTCGACCCCAAGCGCGTCGAGCTGACGGCGTACGAGGGCATTCCGCACCTGATCACGCCGATCATCACCAACCCCAAGCGGGCCGCCGAGGCGCTCCAGTGGGTCGTACGGGAAATGGATCTGCGCTACGACGACCTGGCGGCGTTCGGGTACCGGCACATCGACGACTTCAACGAGGCCATCCGCGAGGGCAAGCTCAAGACGCCGGAAGGCAGCGAGCGGGAGCTGAAGACCTACCCGTATCTGCTGGTGATCGTCGACGAGCTCGCCGACCTGATGATGGTCGCGCCGAGGGACGTCGAGGACTCGATCGTGCGCATCACGCAGCTCGCGCGCGCGGCCGGTATCCACCTGGTGCTCGCCACGCAGCGGCCGTCGGTCGACGTCGTCACCGGTCTGATCAAGGCGAACGTGCCCTCCAGGCTCGCCTTCGCCACCTCCTCGCTCGCTGACTCGCGGGTCATCCTCGACCAGCCCGGCGCCGAGAAGCTGATCGGCAAGGGTGACGGGCTGTACCTGCCGATGGGCCAGAACAAGCCCACCCGTATGCAGGGCGCCTTCGTGACCGAGGACGAGGTCGCGGCGGTCGTCCAGCACTGCAAGGACCAGATGGCGCCCGTCTTCCGGGACGACGTCGTCGTGGGGACGAAGCAGAAGAAGGAGATCGACGAGGAGATCGGCGACGACCTGGACCTGCTGTGCCAGGCGGCCGAGCTGGTGGTCTCCACGCAGTTCGGGTCGACCTCCATGCTCCAGCGCAAGCTGCGGGTCGGGTTCGCCAAGGCGGGTCGCCTGATGGACCTGATGGAGTCCCGGGGGATCGTCGGACCGAGCGAGGGATCCAAGGCTCGTGACGTTCTTGTGAAGGCTGATGAGCTGGACGGAGTGCTCGCGGTGATCCGCGGGGAGGCTTAAAGGCAGGAAACGGGGCGCAGTGGTCGCCGGGCCCACGGATGAGCCGCCGATGGGTGTTCGATCGTGACTCACCCGTAAGGGATCATTGAGCAACCGTTTCCCTTCGGCGTACGTCAAGTTGAGGGAAGCGAAAAGCTGCTGCCCCGCCATCGGTGTGTCCGGCCATACCGATGGCGTACAAAGTCCCACCGCCCGGTTGCCCCACCCTTTCGCACCCCCCCTAGACTGAATCCTCAGCACAGGTGGCTTAAACGCTCGAAAGGCGCCCCCGTGTCCATCGGCAACTCCCCTGAAGACGAGCGTCCGTTCGAAGACGACCGCGAGGAAGCCCGTATCTCCATCGGCCGTGCCCTCCAGCAGGCACGTATCGCGGCCGGGCTGACCGTCGACGACGTCAGCAACGCCACCCGGGTCCGCATCGCCATCGTGCATGCCATCGAGGCGGACGACTTCGCCCCCTGTGGCGGGGACGTCTACGCCCGTGGGCACATCCGAACCCTGGCCAAGGCCGTCCATCTCGATCCGGCCCCGCTGCTGGACCAGTACGCCGCCGACCATGGCGGCGGGCGTCCGGCGCCGACCCCGGCTGCCCCGCTGTTCGAGGCGGAACGCATCCGTCCCGAGCGGCGTGGACCCAACTGGACCGCGGCCATGGTCGCCGCGATCGTCGCCGTGGTCGGCTTCGTCGGATTCACCGCGTTCAAGGGTGACGACGAGGGCGGGAAGGCGCAGGTCGCCGAGGGCGCCGCGCCCTCGGCCAGCAAGACCTCCTCGCCCACGCCCAAGAGCGAGAAGCCCGAGTCGCCGAAGCCGGACCCCTCCGACAGCGCCATCGCGGCCGCGCCCCAGGACAAGGTGACCGTCCAGGTCGGCGCCCCCGACGGCCGGAGCTGGATCTCCGCCAAGGACCACAACGGGCGGCTGCTGTTCGACGGCGTGCTGGAGAAGGGCGACACCAAGACCTTCCAGGACAGCGAGAAGATCAACCTCGTGCTCGGCGACGCCGGGGCGATCCAGCTGTACGTGAACGGCAAGAAGATCGACGACGACTGGCAGCCGGGAGCCGTGGAGCGGCTCACGTACACGAAGGGCGACCCGACGGTCGGTTAGGACCCGGATGAGCGTTCCGGCAGGCATGGAAGGGGTTGGCGCCAAGATCGCCAACCCCTTCGACGTGGGGTGTCAGTGGAACGAAGTAGTCTTGAGCCCATGCCTGAACGCCGTACCGTCGCACTCGTCACTCTTGGCTGCGCCCGTAACGAGGTGGACTCGGAGGAGCTCGCAGGCCGCTTGGAGGCGGACGGCTGGGAACTCGTCGAGGACGCCGAGGACGCGGACGTCGCCGTCGTCAACACCTGTGGCTTCGTCGACGCCGCCAAGAAGGACTCCGTCGACGCCCTCCTGGAGGCCAACGATCTCAAGGGGCACGGCAGAACCCAGGCCGTCGTGGCGGTGGGCTGCATGGCCGAGCGGTACGGGAAGGACCTCGCCGAGGCCCTCCCCGAGGCGGACGGTGTGCTCGGCTTCGACGACTACGCCGACATCTCGGACCGCCTGCAGACCATCCTGAGCGGCGGCGTCCACGCCGCCCACACCCCGCGCGACCGGCGCAAGCTGCTGCCCATCAGCCCTGCCGAGCGGCAGGACTCGGCCGCGGCCGTCGCGCTGCCGGGGCACGGGTCGGCCGCCGAGGCCGCGGAGACCGTGCCTGAGGATCTTCCGGAGGGGATCGCTCCGGTCTCCGGACCCCGTGCGCCCCTGCGCCGCCGTCTGGACGGCGCCCCGGTCGCCTCGGTGAAGCTCGCCTCCGGCTGCGACCGGCGCTGCACGTTCTGCGCCATCCCGTCCTTCCGTGGCTCCTTCATCTCGCGCCGCCCCTCCGACGTGCTGAACGAGACGCGGTGGCTGGCCGAGCAGGGCGTCAAGGAGATCATGCTGGTCTCCGAGAACAACACCTCGTACGGCAAGGACCTGGGCGACATCCGTCTGCTGGAGTCCCTGCTGCCCGAGCTCGCCGAGGTCGACGGTCTGGAGCGGGTGCGCGTCAGCTACCTCCAGCCGGCCGAGATGCGGCCCGGGCTCATCGACGTGCTCACCTCCACGCCCAAGGTCATGCCCTACTTCGACCTCTCCTTCCAGCACTCCGCCCCCGGCGTGCTGCGCGCGATGCGCCGCTTCGGCGACACCGACCGCTTCCTGGAGCTGCTCGACACCATCCGTGGCAAGGCCCCGCAGGCCGGTGTGCGCTCCAACTTCATCGTGGGCTTCCCGGGCGAGACCGAGGACGACCTGGCGGAGCTGGAGCGATTCCTGAACGGCGCGCGGCTGGACGCCATCGGCGTCTTCGGCTACTCCGACGAGGAGGGCACGGAAGCGGCGACGTACGACAACAAGCTCGACGAGGACGTCGTCGCCGAGCGCCTCGCGCGCGTCTCCCGGCTGGCCGAGGAACTCGTCTCGCAGCGGGCCGAGGAGCGCGTGGGCGAGACCGTGCAGGTGCTGGTGGAGTCCGTGGACGACGAGGGTGTCTACGGACGCGGCGAGCACCAGGCCCCCGAGACGGACGGCCAGGTGCTGCTCACGAGCGGCGAAGGTCTGAGCGTCGGTCGTATGGTCGAGGCGAAGGTGGTCGGTACCGAGGGTGTCGATCTGGTGGCCGAGCCGCTGGCCGGTTCGCTCGCGTGTAGTGAGGAGGCGGGCAGATGACCGGAGCACCGGCATCCGCTGCGGGTGGCCCCTCCCAGGCGGGTGCGTCCGGCACGGCGGGTGCGTCCGGCACCGACACCGGTGCCAAGTCCGCGCGGAGCGGGAAGATCGCCGCGGCGGCCGTCAACCAGGCCAGTCTCTGGAACATCGCCAACCTCCTGACCATGCTTCGGCTGCTGCTGGTGCCGGGCTTCGTCGCGCTGATGCTGGCCGACGGCGGGTACGACCCGGCCTGGCGGTCGTTCGCCTGGGCGGCCTTCGCCGTCGCGATGATCACCGACCTCTTCGACGGTCATCTGGCGCGCACCTACAACCTCGTCACCGACTTCGGGAAGATCGCCGACCCCATCGCCGACAAGGCGATCATGGGGGCGGCGCTCATCTGTCTGTCCTACCTCGGCGATCTGCCGTGGTGGGTGACCGGCGTCATCCTCGGGCGGGAACTGGGGATCACACTGCTGCGTTTTGTGGTCATCCGGTACGGCGTCATCCCGGCGAGCCGCGGCGGCAAGCTGAAGACGCTCACCCAGGGCATCGCGGTCGGCATGTACATCCTGGCGCTGACGGGGTGGCTGGCCACCGCGCGGTTCTGGGTGATGGCTGTGGCGGTCGCGCTGACCGTGGCGACCGGCCTCGACTATGTGAGACAGGCCATTGTGCTGCGTCGGCAGGGAATCGCCGAGCGCCAGGCGGCGTTGGAGGAGACGGAAGCGTGAATTCCCCGGCCACCGAAGTGGTGCGACTACTCACGGTGAGGGCGGAGACGCTCGCGGTCGCCGAGTCGCTCACCGGTGGGTTGGTTGCGGCGGAAATCACAGCGGTCCCCGGGGCGTCCAAGGCGTTCCGGGGTTCGGTGACTGCCTACGCCACCGAGCTGAAGCATGGACTGCTCGGCGTCGACGCCACGCTGCTGGCTGAGCGCGGAGCGGTGGATCCGCAGGTCGCGGCCCAGATGGCGGCCGGAGTGCGCAAGGCGCTCGGTGCCTCCTGGGGCATCGCGACCACGGGTGTCGCAGGTCCGGAGGAACAGGACGGAAAGCCCGTCGGGACGGTCTATGTGGCGATCGACGGACCCACCTCGGAACTCTCCGTTGGCGGGAAAGTGGCGTCGCTGCGGTTGAACGGCGACCGGGCGGAAATTCGTATGGAGAGTGTACGGAGCGTACTCGCACTGCTCCTTCAGGAGCTTGCGGGCGAACAGACCGGGAATGAGCGGGCACAGGATACGGAACGGAACGGGGGGTTTTGATGTTTGCAGCCCTGAGTGAACACGACATCGCTCCCCGCACGGCCGCGGCGCAAGGCGGTACGGTGGGGCGTGAAGGATGCGGCTACGCGGTCCGAGGAGGGAGCCACCGATGATTCTGCTCCGTCGCCTGCTGGGTGACGTGCTGCGTCGGCAGCGCCAGCGCCAGGGCCGTACTCTGCGCGAAGTCTCCTCGTCCGCCCGAGTCTCACTCGGCTATCTCTCCGAGGTGGAGCGGGGGCAGAAGGAGGCATCTTCCGAGCTGCTCTCCGCCATCTGCGACGCGTTGGACGTACGGATGTCCGAACTGATGCGGGAAGTGAGCGACGAGCTCGCCCTCGCCGAGCTGGCCCAGTCCGCTGCGGCCACCCCCAGCGAACCCGTGCCCACGTCGGTACGTCCGATGCTGGGCTCCGTCTCGGTGGCCGGTGTGCCGCCGGAACGGGTCACCATCAAGGCGCCCGCCGAAGCGGTGGACGTCGTCGCCGCTTGAGCGTCACCGGCGTTTGCGCTTGAGATGCGCTCGAAGACGCACTGAGGGCGCGCTGAGAAGTGCGGGAGGCCCCGGCCAGGTTTCTCCGGATCATCCGGAGAGGCGTGGGCCGGGGCTTTCGTGCATCGTGGAGTGACATGGTTCGCGGTCACCGGTGCCGGTTGTGCGGACGATGCCTCTCTGCGCTGTCGGTGCGCCCGCGCGGTGGGTGACGCAGGTGACCTAGCTTCGGGTTGTTCGGGTTGGTCGGCCTGCTCGTCTCGTTCACCCCGTTCGTCCTGCTCCGGCTGGAGGTGGGTTGATGGCGCGGCCGACAGTGCGGTGGGGGGTGGCCCTCGGGGCCGGGGTGGTGTGGTGGTGGGCCGTGCTGCGGCTGGCCTTCGCTCCCGGCGCGGGGGTGCTGGAGGGTGCGGTCGCCGCCGGAGGGTGGGGGCTGAGTCTGCTGCCGGTCCACTGTGTGCCCAGGGCGCGGGCGGCCGGAGCGCTTGCCGTGGGGCGGTGGCGGGCGGCCTGGGGGGTCACCAAGGCATCGCCACTCCGCCGTTCGGACGCAGGATCTGGCCCGTCGTGAAGGACGAGGCGTCGGACGCCAGATACAGCACGGCGTGGGCGATGTCCTCCGGCTCGCCGACCCGGCCCAGCGGGGACATCCGGGCCATCAGCGCCTCGGTCCGCTCCTGGGCCTCGCCGTGGCGGTCGGTCATGGGGGTGCGGATCCAGCCCGGGGCGACGGCGTTGACGCGGATGCCGTGGCGGCCGACCTCGGTCGCCAGGGTCTTCGTCAGTTGGACGACGGCCGCCTTGGCGGCGCCGTAGCAGAGCAGGCCGGGACCGCCGGTGTCGACGGCGCCGGAGGCCATCGTGATGATGCTGCCCCTGGTCCGGTGCTCCAGCATCAGTCGGGCCGCCTCCTGGCAGGCGTACAGGACTCCCTTGAAGTTGACGTCCAGGACCCGGTCGAGGTCCTCGTCCCGGGTCTCCAGGACCGTGCTGCTGTGCATGATTCCGGCGATAGCCGCCATCACGTCCAGGCGCCCGCAGGAGGCGACGGCCTGGTGGAGCTGGTCGCGGTCCGAGACGTCGAGGTGGTGGGTGTGGGCGGTGCCGCCCGCGTCCTTGATCAGGGTCGCCGTCTCGTGCAGGCCCTGCGCGTCCCGGTCCGCGCAGTGCACGGTGGCACCGGCTTCGGCGAGCAGGACCGCGGAGGCGCGGCCGATACCGCCGGCGGCGCCGGTGACGAATGCGGTGCGTCCGGTCAGGTCGTACGCGCTGACGGTCATGGGGGGACGGTACGAGGGTTTCTGACGGGTCGTCAATTAGTCGTACGGTGTGGGGTTCCGGGGCGTCGGGCGGTGCCGGGGGCCGGTCCGGTCTGGCATGCCGGGCACCAGTAGGTGGGGCGTTCGCGGGAGCCGTCGCCCTGGTCGGCCTTGCGGACGGGGGTGTGGCAGCGCAGACACGGGTGGCGGGCGCGGCCGTAGACGAAGAGGTCCTGGCCGCGGCGGCCCGTGGTGGTGCGGACCGGGCGGTCGCGGTTGGCCTCCAGGAGCTTCTTGGCTAGTAGGGGCAGCTTGGCCGCGCGGTCCTCGGGGAGGGTGCCGACAGGGAGCCACGGGGTGACGCCGAGCAGGAAGCAGAGCTCGCTCTTGTACACATTGCCGATGCCGGCGAGGTTGCGCTGGTCGAGGAGCGCTTCGCCGAGTGGGCGGGCGGGGTCCCGGAGGAGGTTGGCGAGGGCGCGGTCCGGGTCCCAGTCGGGGCCGAGGAGGTCGGGGCCCAGGTGTCCCACGGCACGGTGTTCGTCCGTGGTGCGCAGGAGTTCCAGGACGGGGAGGCGGTAGCCGACGGCCGTGCGGTCGGCGGTGCCGAGGATCGCGCGGATCTGGTGGGTGGGACCGCCGGTCCAGCGCTGGTCCGTGGCGTACACCTTCCAGGAGCCGTCCATTTTCAGGTGCGAGTGGAGGGTCAGGCCGCCCTCGATACGGGTGAGCAGGTGCTTGCCGCGGGGGGTGACGTCCAGGACGGTCCGGCCTGTGAGGTCGGCGGTGGCGTACTTGGGGACGCGGAGGTCGCTGCGGGTGAGTACCTTGCCGGCGAGGGCGGTGTGCAGTCGGCTCGCTGCCTGCCAGACGGTGTCTCCTTCGGGCATGGGTCAAGGGTGGCACGGGGCGGCGTGGCGTGGTGGTCGGGCGCCTCACGGGTTGGGGGCCGCTGTCGTGTGGCGGGTGCGGGCTGTATGTGGCTTGTCGCGCAGTTCCCCGCGCCCCTGGTGGGTCTTGGTGGCCGTCGGCCGATAGGCGAGGGCCAGAGGGCGGCTGAGTGTGTCAGGCCCTTAGGCGCAGGCCTCGGGGGGTGGCGATGAAGCCTGCGCCTTCCAGGAGGGTGCCGATCGGAGAGGTCAGGGCCGGGGTGCCGTTGATGCGTTCCACCGTGACCGTGCCGAGGGAGCCCGCGCGGGCGGCCGTGGCGAGGGCTTCGGCGGCCGACTGGAGGCGGGGGTCGTCGGTGGCCTTGGTGTCCGGGTCCTCCGGCCAGGCCAGCAGGGTCTTGCCGCCGCGCTCCATGTAGAGGGTCAGTTCACCGTCCACCAGGACCACCAGGGACCCCGCCTTACGGCCTGCCTTGTGGCCGGCGCCGGTCGGGGGCTCCGGCCAGGGGAGGGCGGCGCCGTACGCGTTCGCCGGGTCGGCGGCGGCGAGGACGACGGCTCGGGATTCGGGGGTGCGGGTCGGGGTCCGGTGGGGAGTGACGGGGCGGCTTGGCCCGTACGGCCCGCTGCGGGGGCCGCCGGTGCCCGGTGAGGCGAGGTCGCGGGGGGAGACGTAGTCGCCGGGGGAGCGTGGGGTCTCGTCCAGCCAGTCGAAGTCGGCGAAGTCGTCGGCGGGGGCGGTGCCGGCGGGTGTCTCGAAGGCGTCCTGTGTGCCGGGGGCGCCGAAGCCGGTGTTCGCGCCCGGCAGGCCGTCTCCCCGTTCGCGGGCGTTGGCCACCGCGCGGAGGCGGTCGACCGCGCCGTCCATGGCGAACTGGGCGGCGCCGAGGCCCTCCACGACGTAGCCGCGGCGGGCCTGGCCGGTCTCCTCGAAGGCGGACAGGATGCGGTACGTCGCCGAGAAGCCGCCCTCGACGCCCTCCGCGGAGACCGCGCCCCGGGTCACCACGCCGTGCCGGTCGAGGAGGGTGCGGGCCAGGGCGTGCGCGCGCAGGGTGGGGTCGGGCTCCCGGTCGGGCAGCAGGGACCAGCGGCCGGCGACCGTGGGCGGGCCGGTTCGGGAGGCGGGGCGGGCGGCGGCGGTGAGGGAGCCGTAGCGGCCGCGCGGGACCGCTCGTTTGGCGCGGTGGGCCGTGGAGCCGGCTGTGCGGCCCGAACCCAGCAGGGAGCGCATGGGCGTGAGTGTGTCGTTGGTCAGGCGGCCGGACCAGGCCAGGTCCCAGACGGTGTCGGCGAGTTGGGGATCGGTGGCGTCGGGGTGGGTGGTCGCGCGGACCTGGTCGGCGATCTGGCGGAAGAACAGGCCGTAGCCGCCGGAGAGAGCGGTCAGGACGGACTCGTGGAGTGCCGTCAGCTCCAAGGGGTGCGGTGGTGGCAGCAGCAGGGGCGCCGCGTCGGCGAGATAGAGGGAGACCCAGCCGTCCTTGCCGGGGAGGGAGCCCGCTCCGGCCCACACCAGCTCGCCCGCGGAGGTGAGTTCGTCGAGCATCGCCGGGGTGTAGTGCGCCACGCGGGACGGCAGGACCAGCTTCTCCAGAGCGGAGGCGGGCACGGAGGCGCCCTGCAACTGCTCGACCGCACGCACCAGGCCGTCGGCACCCCGCAGCCCGTGGCCCTTGCCGATGTGCTGCCACTGGGGGAGGAACTGGGCGAGGGCGGGTGGGGACACCGGCTCCAACTCGTGGCGCAGGGCGGCCAGGGAGCGGCGGCGCAGTCGGCGCAGCACGGCGGCGTCGCACCACTCCTGGCCGATGCCCGCCGGGTGGAACTCGCCTTGTACGACACGTCCGTTCGCGGAGAGACGCTGCAACGCGCCTTCCGTGACCGCCACGCCGAGGCCGAACCGGGCCGCCGCGGCCGCCGAAGTGAACGGGCCGTGGGTGCGGGCATGGCGTGCGAGGAGGTCGCCGAGCGGATCCTTGACCGGTTCCGTGAAGGCTTCCGGTACGCCGACCGGCAGTGCTGTGCCCAGTGCGTCGCGCAGGCGGCCGGCGTCCTCGATCGCCGCCCAGTGGTCGGTGCCGGCGATACGGACCTTGATCGCGCGCCGGGCTCGGGCGAGCTCCTGGGCCCACTGCGGCTCCGCGCCCCGCTCGGCCAGCTCCGTGTCCGTGAGGGGGCCGAGGAGGCGGAGGAGGTCCGCGACGCTCTCGGCGTCCTTGGCCCGGCGGTCCTCGGTGAGCCACTGGAGTTCTTGCTCCAGTTCGGCCAGCACCTCGGCGTCGAGCAGCTCGCGCAGCTCCGCCTGGCCGAGCAGCTCGGCCAGCAGACGGGAGTCGAGGGACAGGGCCGCCGCGCGGCGCTCGGCGAGCGGTGAGTCTCCCTCGTACAGGAACTGGGCGACGTATCCGAAGAGGAGGGAGCGGGCGAAGGGGGACGGCTCGGGGGTGGTGACCTCGACCAGGCGGACCCTGCGGGACTCCAGGTCGCCCATCAGCTCGACGAGGCCGGGGACGTCGAAGACGTCCTGGAGGCACTCGCGGACCGCCTCCAGGACGATCGGGAACGAGCCGAACTCGCTCGCCACCTGGAGCAGTTGGGCGGCACGCTGGCGCTGCTGCCACAACGGGGTGCGCTTGCCCGGGCTGCGGCGCGGCAGCAGGAGCGCGCGGGCGGCGCACTCGCGGAAGCGGGACGCGAACAGGGCCGATCCGCCGACCTGGTCGGTGACGACCTGGTCGACCTCGCCCTTGTCGAAGACGACGTCCGCGGCGCCCACGGGGGCCTGGTCCGCGTCGTACTCCGTGCCGAGCCTGGCCGGTTCCTGGTCGAGCAGGTCCAGGCCCATCAGGTCGGCGTCGGGCAGTCGTAGGACGATGCCGTCGTCGGCGTGCATGACCTGGGCGTCCATGCCGTACCGCTCGGAGAGCTTGGCGCCCAGGGCGAGGGCCCACGGGGCGTGCACCTGGGCGCCGAAGGGGGAGTGGACGACCACGCGCCAGTCGCCGAGCTCGTCGCGGAAGCGCTCCACGACGATCGTGCGGTCATCAGGGATGTGACCGCAGGCCTCGCGTTGTTCGTCGAGGTACGCCAGGACATTGTCGGCCGCCCAGGTGTCCAGGCCTGCCGCGAGGAGGCGTGGGCGGGCCTTGTCCTTGGGGAGCGAGCCGACCTCGCGGAGGAACGCGCCCACCGCGCGGCCGAGTTCGAGCGGGCGGCCCAGCTGGTCGCCCTTCCAGAAGGGGAGCCTGCCCGGGACACCGGGGGCGGGGGAGACCAGGACACGGTCGCGGGTGATGTCCTCGATGCGCCAGGAGCTGGTGCCGAGCGTGAAGACGTCGCCGACTCGCGACTCGTAGACCATCTCCTCGTCGAGCTCGCCCACCCTTCCGCCGCCCTTCTTCGGGTCGGCTCCGGCGAGGAACACTCCGAAGAGGCCGCGGTCGGGGATCGTGCCGCCGGAGGTGACGGCGAGGCGCTGGGCGCCGGGGCGGCCGGTGATCGTGCCGGCGACCCGGTCCCAGACCACGCGGGGGCGCAGTTCCGCGAAGGCGTCGGACGGGTAGCGGCCCGCGAGCATGTCGAGGACCGCGGTGAAGGCGGAGTCGGGCAGGGAGGCGAAGGGAGCGGCCCGGCGGACCATGGCGAGGAGGTCGTCCAGCTGCCAGGTGTCCATCGACGTCATCGCGACCAACTGCTGGGCCAGTACGTCCAGGGGGTTGGCGGGGACCTTCAGGGACTCGATGGAGCCGGTGCGCATGCGTTCGGTGACGACCGCTGCCTGGACCAGGTCGCCTCGGTACTTCGGGAAGACCACGCCGGTGGAGACCGCGCCCACCTGGTGGCCCGCGCGGCCCACGCGTTGGAGGCCGGAGGCCACGGAGGGGGGTGACTCGACCTGGACGACCAGGTCCACCGCGCCCATGTCGATGCCGAGTTCGAGGCTGGAGGTGGCGACCACCGCGGGGAGGCGGCCCGCCTTGAGGTCTTCTTCGACGAGGGCGCGTTGTTCCTTGGAGACCGAGCCGTGGTGGGCGCGGGCGATGACCGGGGGTGCGCCCTGGGCCGCGCCTGAGCCGCCCATGAGTTCCGCGGGGGCGTGGTGTTCGTCCAGGGTTTCGCCTGTTGCCCGTTCGTAGGCGATCTCGTTGAGGCGGTTGCAGAGGCGTTCCGCCAGGCGGCGGGAGTTGGCGAACACGATCGTGGAGCGATGGGACTGGACGAGGTCGGCGATGCGCTCCTCCACGTGGGGCCAGATCGAGGGGCGTTCTGCGCCCTCGGTGCCGTCGGCCACCGGGGAGCCGCCCAGTTCGCCCAGGTCCTCCACGGGGACCACGACGGACAGGTCGAATTCCTTGCCGGATTTCGGTTGGACGATCTCCACCTTGCGGCGAGGGGAGAGGTAACGGGCGACCTCGTCGACCGGGCGCACGGTCGCGGACAGGCCGATGCGGCGGGCCGGCTTCGGGAGGAGCTCGTCGAGGCGCTCGAGGGAGAGGGCGAGGTGGGCGCCGCGTTTGGTGCCCGCGACGGCGTGCACCTCGTCGAGGATCACCGTTTCGATGCCGGTCAGCGCGTCGCGGGTGGCCGACGTCAGCATCAGGAACAGGGACTCCGGGGTGGTGATCAGGATGTCCGGGGGGCGGGTGGACAGGGCGCGGCGCTCGGCGGCGGGGGTGTCGCCGGAGCGGATGCCCACCTTGACCTCGGGCTCCGGGAGGCCGAGGCGGACGGATTCCTGGCGGATGCCGGTCAGGGGGCTGCGGAGGTTGCGCTCCACGTCGACCGCGAGGGCCTTGAGGGGGGAGACGTAGAGGACTCGGCAGCGCTTGCGCGGGTCTGCGGGTGGAGGTGTGGAGGTCAGCTGGTCCAGGGCGGCGAGGAAGGCGGCCAGGGTCTTGCCGGAGCCGGTGGGGGCGACCACCAGGACGTCCGAGCCCTCCTTGATGGCGTTCCACGCGCCGGCCTGGGCCGCGGTGGGCGCGTCGAAGGCTCCCGTGAACCAGCCGCGGGTGGCGGGGGAGAAGCCGTCCAGGGCTCGGCGTGTGTTGCTGACCATGCGTCCATCCTGCACCCGGGTACTGACAAACGGATCTGACCTGTGGTTTTCCCCGGTGGCGGCGCGTCTCGTATGCCTGCGGCGGCCCGTCGCGGTTCGGTGGGGGTTCGCGTTGCGCATGACGGTCCGGTTGTGGGTCGGTGCCGACCGGGGGGTGTCCGTCCTCGGTCGGGCGGTGCGGTGGGCTTGGGCGGTGCGGTTGGTCGGTCGCCCGACGCTGCGGGCGGACACCCCCCCGGTACGTCCCCTGCTCGCCGTTGCGCAAGCGCGGCGCCGCGGGGGTGCGCGTCACGGCGGACAATGGGGCCATGGCGGGTTCTCGTGAGCGGGCGCGGCACTGGCGGTACGCCGAGCTGCCGGGTGTGGATCTGCTGCGGGCCCGGTATGTGCGGAAGAACTTTGTGCGGCACACCCACGAGAACTTCGTGATCGCCGCCATCGCCGATGGCGTGGAGGTCTTTCACTACCGGGGTGCCGATCGGTATGCGGGGGCCGGTTCGCTCGCGCTGGTCAATCCCGACACCGCGCATACCGGGCGGGCGGGGGTGCCCGAGGGGTGGCGGTACGGGGCGGTGTATCCGTCGCCGGAGGTGGTGGCGGAGATCGCCGGGGAGACCACGGCGATCCGCGGTACTCCTGGGTTTGTCAGCCCGGTCCTCGACGATCCCTATGCCGCTGGGCTCGTGCATCAGGTGCTGCGGGCCGCGGACGAGGGGAACGCACTGGCCGCCGACACGTTGCTGCGGGTTGCCGTGACCCGGTTGCTGCGGCTCAACGGTGGGGCGTTGCCGGAGCGGGAGGTGCGGACGGCGGGGGCGCGGGTCGCGGCACGGGCGCGTGGCGTGCTGGAGGAACGGATGGTCGCGCCGCCGACCCTGGAGCGGCTGGCCGCGGAGCTCGGTGCCGGTCCGTTCGCGTTGCTGCGGGCCTTCCGGGACGCGTACGGGATGCCGCCGCATGCCTGGTTGACCGATGCGCGGGTGCGGCGGGCCCGGCGGCTGCTGGACGCGGGGACCTCTCCGGCCGAGGCCGCCATCGCCGTGGGGTTCACCGACCAGCCGCATCTGAACCGGCACTTCACCCGGATCGTCGGCGTGCCTCCCGGGGCGTATCAGCGCGAGCGCAAGAACGTACAAGACGGCGGGCGGGCGCTGGTCCTACCCTCCGATGCGTGCCAGAACAGACAGCTCTCCCAGACACACGCGCCGACGACGGAGGAAAGCCGGACGCCGCCGTCGTACGGGACGCCCTCGGGGTCGGGGTCGCCGTAGGACTGTCGGGGTTCGCCTTCGGGGTGACCTCGGCGGGCAGCGGGCTCACGCTGCTGCAGACCTGCGCGCTCAGTCTCCTGGTGTTCACCGGGGCGTCCCAGTTCGCGCTCGTGGGGGCGCTCGCCGCCGGTGGCAATCCGCTCACCGCGGCCGCCGGGGCGTTCTTCCTGGGTGTGCGCAACGCGTTCTACGGGCTGCGCCTTTCACAATTGCTCGCCCTTCCGCGCGCGGTACGGCCCTTCGCCGCTCAGTGGGTGATCGACGAGACGGCGGCCGTCGCGCTGGCCCAGCCCACCCGGCGCAGCGTGCGCATCGGGTTCGCCGTCACGGGGCTCAGCCTGTACGTGCTGTGGAACCTCACGACTCTGCTCGGTGCGCTGGGTGCCGAGGCGATCGGCGACACGGACGCGTGGGGCCTCGATGCGGCCGGGCCCGCTGTGTTCCTGGCGTTGCTCGCGCCGATGCTCAGGACCGCCACCGAGCGTGCCGTCGCCGGGCTCGCCGTCCTGCTGGGCCTCGGTCTGCTGCCTGTGCTGCCCGCTGGGGTGCCTGTCCTGGCGGCCGCTCTTGCGGCGCCGTTCGTGCTGTGGGTTCAGGGACGTCGTAGGAGGAACCCGTGAACGTCTGGATCGCGATCGGTGTCACCGCGCTCGGTTGTTACGCCGTCAAGCTCCTCGGGCTGCTCGTCCCCGCGGGTGCCCTGGAACGGCCTCTCGTCCGGCGGCTCGCCGCGTTGCTGCCGGTCGCCCTGCTCGCCGCGCTCACGGCTCAGCAGACCTTCGCCGACGGGCGGGACCTCGTGCTGGACGCCAGGGTCGCGGGGCTTGCGGCGGCCGCGCTCGCACTGGTGTTGCGCGCCCCCTTCCTGCTCGTCGTCGCGGCGGCCGTGGTGGTGACGGCGGGCGTGCGGGCCATCGGGTGAGGATCCGCCGACCGAGCGGCCGTCGCGTGGAGATCAGCCGATCGAGCGGCCGTACGACCTCAGGGTGCGCAGTGCCCCGATCGTCACTATGGGGCGTGCCTCCAGGGCCGCGCTCGGGGCCCACTGGCGCCAGCGGACCGGCCAGCCGCCGTCCTCCTGCTGTTCGCCCGTGAGGAAGTCCAGGGAGTGCTCCATCTCCTCGTCCGTGAACCACGCGCGCGCGAGCGAGTGCGGAGTCTTCGCGTAGTCGTGCGGGAAGTGGTGCTCTCCCGGGGCGTAGCCGGGTGACACCGGGGAGGAGTCGAGGCGCTCCGGGTCCAGTGCCGCGAGGCGGTGTTCGCGCACCAGGCGGCCGAGCCGGTCGGCGGCCGCCTCCGCGCGCGGACGGTCGGGAGCGGAGTCCAGGAAGGCCACGGCGGCCTGCACCTCGTACGGGTGCGACTCCCGCAGGGACTCGACCGCGTGCCAGCAGAAGTCCGTGGCCCGGAACAGCCAGGCGTGCCACACCTCGTTGCGGTGCAGCAGGCCCACCACCGGGCCGGTGGCGAGCAGCTCGCTGGGCGGGTCGTCCACGATCGGGATGAACGGGGCCGCGGGATAGCCGCGCTGGCTGGGACGGATCGCCGGCAGGGCGCCGTCCGGGGTGGAGACCGATGTCAGATAGCGGCACACCCGTTCCACGCGCTGTCCGCCGCAGCGGCCGATGGCGTCCAGGACGCGCAGCGCGTGACCGGCGTGCAGCGGCTGGCTGACCGGGCCGCGCAGGTCGGGCTCCAGCGCGTGGCCGTATCCCCCGTCCTCGTTGCGGTAGGCGTCCAGCGCGGTCTCCACCGGGTCGGCGTTCCCGTTGAGGAAGTGGTGTGCGAAGAGGCGCTGTTCCAGCACGCGCGCGGTGAGCCAGACGAAGTGCTCAGCGCGGAAGAGCGGGGAGTGCGCCGGGGGCGTCGGGGGGAGTGGGGAAGCTCCTGTTTCGGCCATGCGTCAGACCGTAGGACGGAAAGCGTTCTCGACAAGCGGTCCCGGCCGAGGCCCACTCTCAGGGGCGGGATACTGGTGTCATGCGGTTGACGGTCTTCTGGCAGCGGATGGCGGAGCACTTCGGTCCGGGCTCCGCCGAGACCTTCGCGCGTGACCATGTCATGGCGGAGCTCGGTGGGCGCACGGTGTACGAGGCGCTGGACGGTGGCTGGGAGGCCAAAGACGTGTGGCGTGTGGTGTGCGGCGTCATGAACGTGCCACAGGAACAGCGCTGACCGGTCACTAAGATCGGAGGGGGGCAGCGCATTGTCGGCCACGTGGGCGAAACTTGCTCCGTGGCATCCACCGACGAGACCGACGAGGTCCCCCAGCATGCGTCGCCGTTCGGCACGACGCCGCCCACCCGGCCCCCGGCCGACGGACCCACCGGGGCGAACTCGCGCATGCCACGCTGGATTCCGCGTGCCGTGGTGCTCACGCTCGCCCTCTATGCCGCCTTCCAGTTGGGCACATGGGCCTTCCATCAGCTCACCGGGCTGCTGATCAACGTCCTCATCGCGTTCTTCCTGGCTCTGGCCATCGAACCGGCGGTGAGCTGGATGGCCTCGCGCGGGGTGCGCCGAGGGCTGGGCGCCTTCCTCGTCTTCCTCGCCGTGCTGATCGTGTCCGCGGGCTTCGTGACCCTGCTCGGCACCATGCTGGCGAACCAGATCATCAAGATCGTCGAGGATTTCCCCGCCTACATCGACTCCGTCATCAACTGGATCAACACGCACTTCCACACCGACCTGAAGCGGGTCGACGTGCAGGAGGGGCTGCTGCGCTCCGACTGGCTGCGCAACTACGTTCAGAACAGCGCCACCGGCGTCCTGGACGTGTCAGCCCAGGTTCTCGGCGGGCTCTTCCAGCTGCTGACGATCGCGCTGTTCTCGTTCTACTTCGCCGCGGACGGGCCGCGACTGCGCCGTGCGCTCTGCTCGGTCCTGCCGCCCGCCAAGCAGGCGGAGGTGCTGCGGGCCTGGGAGATCGCCGTCAACAAGACCGGCGGCTATCTGTACTCACGCGGTCTGATGGCGCTGATCTCCGGTGTCGCGCACTACATCCTGCTCCAGGCCCTGGCGGTGCCCAACGCACCCGTGCTCGCCGTCTGGGTGGGGCTGGTCTCGCAGTTCATCCCGACGATCGGTACGTATCTCGCGGGCGCCCTGCCGATGCTGATCGCCTTCACGGTCGATCCCTGGTACGCGCTGTGGGTGCTGATCTTCGTCGTGATCTACCAGCAGTTCGAGAACTACGTGCTGCAGCCCAAGCTGACCTCGAAGACCGTCGACGTCCACCCTGCCGTCGCCTTCGGCTCGGTCATCGCCGGTACCGCCCTCCTCGGTGCGGTGGGTGCGCTGATCGCCATTCCGGCGGTCGCCACGCTGCAGGCGTTCCTGGGGGCGTACGTGAAGCGGTACGACGTCACGGACGACCCCCGGGTCCATGGTCACCGCCTGTCGGATTCCAACCTCTTCACACGCGCGCGTGCGCTGTGGACGAGGCGGCCTGGGGAGCGGGACTCGACGGACGGATCCTCCTGAGAGGCGTGCCTGTCAGACCCTCGCGGCCTTTCGCAGCGTGGCGACGGCCCCGGCGACGACCAGTCCGGCGAGAGCGATGATCTCGGCGCCGGTCGAGACGATGAGCGCAGTGTCCTCCGACGCGAGGTGGTCGCCGGTGTTCGGGGTCAGGAATGCGCCCGCGCCGATGAACAGGCCGACCGTGAGAGCGAGCCCGGTCGTCCAGCGGTTCGTGCGCCAGAGCAGTAGTCCCGCCGCCACCAGCGGGATGACGAGGCCCGGCGGGACGGCCGGGTAGTCCGCACCGGCGGCGATCTGGCCTGCGATGGATGCGGCCAGCAGGAGCAGGGCGGCCAGGGTGGCGGTGACGGCGGGAGTACGTGTCGGCACGGTGTCCTCCTTGGCGGGCTTCACGGGCTCGTAGGTGCTCTTCGTGGTCTCCATGACTCAAGGCTCGCGAAGTGAGCCCGCCCCGTCGTCGTACGGCCGGAGGCACCGGTCGTACGACGGGGGAAGCACGTCGGCCCGGAACCCCGGGCGGCATACCGGGCCGCACGGCGCCGGCGCACCCTCAATAGGCCCGTCCCGGCGGGGTATTCGGAAGCGGCAGGGGTATTTCGTCGACTCCGAGGAGGTACGTGCCGTGCGCGCCTTCAAGCGCTGGCTCGACCACAGTCTTACCGCGCAGGCGGTCCTGATCTTCCCGCTGCTCGTGGGGCTCACCGCCCTGTTCCGGCGGCATGAGAACCCGGTCTGGTGGGTGGTTCAGGGCGCGCTCTGCACCACCATCGCCATCGGATTCCTGGCCGCGCAGCGTCGCAGGGCCAGCCGGGCCACCGGCACCGACGCGCGCGGAATCGCCGAGCTCAACCGCAAGATCCGGCACCGTGAGGTGCCGAAGGCGCCCGAGGAGCGGGCCACCATGCGAAGGCTGGTCGAGGAGGAACTGGGCCGGGTCGAGCGGGGAGGCCGGTGGCTGCCGTACTGGCTGGGCTTCATGGGGCTGATCGCCATCGGCACACTCGCTCTCGGAGTGAGCGCCGGCGCGTGGATCCTTCCGCTGGTCCTCGCGATCGGTGTGGTGGGGTTCTGCTGGTGGGCCCTCTGGGCGCGCCGCCGCTTCATCGACCGCTGCCACCACATGCGGTCGGCCCTGCTGAGCTAGCTTCACAACGCCGCCACACATACCGCCCGGAAGTGCCGCGTGGTGCGCTTGACACGAAAATCGAACATCCATTCTTATGGAAGTTCCGGTGAGGCGCGCGGCGGGCGTTTCAGCACGGTTTCAGTGGAGAAGTGACCGAGTTATCCACAGGCCGGACGGGCGTCGGGGCCCATTGTCAGTGGCAGGCGTTAGCGTCTTTGACGTGAAGCGATCGACTCAAGCAAATCGGGTGGAACCCATGGCAGGAACCGACCGCGAGAAGGCCCTGGATGCCGCTCTCGCACAAATTGAACGGCAATTCGGCAAGGGCGCGGTCATGCGCATGGGCGAGCGGTCGATGGAGCCCATCGAGGTCATCCCGACCGGGTCGACCGCGCTCGACGTCGCCCTCGGCGTCGGCGGCCTGCCGCGCGGCCGCGTGGTGGAGGTGTACGGACCGGAGTCCTCCGGCAAGACCACGCTGACGCTGCACGCGGTGGCGAACGCGCAGAAGGCCGGCGGCCAGGTCGCCTTCGTGGACGCGGAGCACGCACTCGACCCCGAGTACGCGAAGAAGCTCGGCGTCGACATCGACAACCTGATCCTGTCCCAGCCGGACAACGGCGAGCAGGCCCTGGAGATCGTGGACATGCTGGTCCGCTCCGGCGCCCTCGACCTCATCGTCATCGACTCCGTCGCGGCCCTGGTCCCGCGCGCGGAGATCGAGGGAGAGATGGGCGACAGCCACGTCGGTCTGCAGGCCCGTCTGATGAGCCAGGCCCTGCGGAAGATCACCAGTGCGCTCAACCAGTCCAAGACCACCGCGATCTTCATCAACCAGCTCCGCGAGAAGATCGGCGTGATGTTCGGCTCCCCGGAGACCACGACCGGTGGCCGGGCGCTGAAGTTCTACGCCTCGGTGCGACTCGACATCCGCCGCATCGAGACCCTGAAGGACGGCACGGACGCGGTCGGCAACCGCACCCGCGTCAAGGTCGTCAAGAACAAGGTCGCGCCGCCCTTCAAGCAGGCCGAGTTCGACATCCTCTACGGGCACGGCATCAGTCGCGAGGGCGGCCTGATCGACATGGGCGTGGAGCACGGCTTCGTCCGCAAGGCCGGCGCCTGGTACACGTACGAGGGCGACCAGCTCGGCCAGGGCAAGGAGAACGCGCGCAACTTCCTGAAGGACAACCCCGACCTGGCCAACGAGATCGAGAAGAAGATCCTGGAGAAGCTGGGCGTCGGCGTACGGCCCCAGGAGCCGACCGCCGAGCCGGGCGCGGACGCCGCGGTCACCGCCTCGTCGGACGACGCCGCGAAGACGGTGCCCGCTCCGGCGGCCAAGGCCGCCAAGCCCAAGGCCGCGGCTGCCAAGAGCTGACCCCGTGACACGACGAACCGACTGGGCCGAGTACGCCCACCAGGACGCTCCGCGCGAGCGGGGCGGGGCAGGCGACGGGGGATTCTCCGGGCCGGGCGGCGATGCGTACGGGGACGATGCGGGGCGCGGTGCGAACGGGGGACACGGTCGCGCCGCGTCGTACGGCACCGGGGGAGGGTACGGCGACGACCGGGTCTACGGTGCCGGGCAGCCGTACGGCCAAGACGCGCCGTACGGCGATGAGCCGGGCGACGGCTCGGTGCCGTCCGGCGGCGGTTCCCGGCGTGGGCGCGGTGGCGCCCGTGGGGGCCGTGCGGCCCGTGGCGAGGGCGGTTCCGGTGGGCGTCGGCAGCGACGCGGCGGGGAGCCGTCCGGTGCGGACGAAGGCGCTCCCTCCTCGTCGAGGGCCGAGCAGGGGGAGGCTTCAGGGGACCCGGTCGAGCGGGCACGGGCTATCTGTCTCCGCCTGCTCACCGGGACCCCGCGCACGCGGAAACAGCTCGCGGACGCCCTGAGCAAGAAGGGGATCCCGGACGAGGCGGCGCAGGAGGTGCTGTCGCGGTTCGAGGAGGTCGGGCTGATCAACGACAGTGCGTTCGCCGAAGCCTGGGTGGAGTCCCGGCACCACGGCCGGGGACTGGCCCGGCGTGCCCTCGCCCAGGAGCTGCGCACCAAGGGCGTCGATTCCACGTTGATCGACGCGGCCGTCTCACAGCTCGACTCCGAGCAGGAGGAGGCGACCGCGCGCGACCTGGTCGCCCGCAAGCTGCGCTCCACACGTGGCCTCGACCGCGACAAGCGACTGCGCCGCCTCGCGGGCATGCTCGCCCGCAAGGGGTACCCCGAGGGCATGGCCCTGAGGGTGGTCCGGCGGGCGCTCGAAGAGGAGGGCGAGGACGCGGAGTTCCTCGACGAGGGGTTCTAAAGCCGCGGGCTGAGCTCGGCGGGCAGCTGGGACCGGGGAGCGTGCCGGGGCTGGGCTCGCAGAAGACTTCAGGGGGCTGCGAAGGAACCCTGACGGAGAGCCGGCACAGGTGAGCGAGGAGGCCTGGTCGCGCGGAAGGACGGGCGCTTCGCGGCCGCGGTCGCCAACTCGGCGGCGGCCACCGGAGAGTTGGCGGTGTGCCACGCCCTCGCCCTGCGGCGGGACGAAGACGTCGAGGGCGGGGACAGGTCGCCACGATCCGGGTCCGCCTCGTCACCAAAGGCAGCACCGACGCGGCCCCGCTCCACTGCGAATCCGAGATCGACCGAGGCCCCGTCCCTACGACGCCACGGGCAGACCCGAGGCCTTCCACGCCTGGAACCCGCCCACCAGATCGGTGGCCCGGCGCAGCCCCAGCCGATGCAGCGACTCGACCGCCAGACTGGAGGCGTAACCCTCGTTGCAGATCACCACGACGCGCAGATCGTGACCCGTGGCCTCGGGGGCGCGATGGCTGCCCCGCGGGTCGAGGCGCCACTCCAGCTCGTTCCGCTCGACGACGAGGGCGCCGGGAACCAGTCCGTCCCGTTCGCGCAGGGCGGCGTAGCGGATGTCGACCAGCAGCGCCTCCCCGCGCCGGGCGGCGTCGTACGCCTCCCGGGCCTCGATCCGCTCGTAGCCCTCGCGGACCCGCTCCAACAACTCGTCGATGCCGACCGGGAGTTCGCCCGAACCCTCACCGAGGCCACCCACCCGCTGCTCCTCCCGCGTGCCCGAGCCGCTCACTGCCAGTCCTCCGGGCGCTCCACGTGCTCCAGGCGCAGCACCTGTCCGGTGCGGCTGTAGCGGCGGATCTGCGGCAGGGGCGGGTAGTAGGCGTGGACGGAGACCGCGTGCTCGGCGGTGGACTCGTTGAGCACCTCGTGGACGTGGTGCTGCGCGAAGGAGCGCCCCTTGCCGGCCGTGAGCCGCCGCTCCCGGTCGATGCCTTCGGAGAGTTCCAGGGTCTGCCAGCCGTCCGCGGGGAGCCGGGCGGTGAGCGAGTTCTCCTTGAGCTCACCTGAGGCCGTCACGAAGGCGCCGACGGACTCGGCGTGGTCGTGCCAGCCGGTGCCCGTACCGGGCGGCCAGCCGATCAGCCAGGCCTCGCTGCCGCCGGGCCCCTCCAGGCGCACCCAGGTGCGGCCCTCGGGGTCGAGCGGGAGCGAGGAGATCAGCTCGGAGTCGGCGGCGGTCCGCCGTACGAAATCGAGGAGTTCCGCCTGCGTCGGCGTGGAAACGGCGGACACAGAAGGGGAGACAGACACGGGCACCGTCCTGATGAACGTTCGCGGGAAGCGCGCGGCAGCACCGAAGCGGCGCGCGCTGGAAAAGAGAGAGGCGAATTCAGCAGGACACGCGACACACGCAGCCCGCATAGCGGACGAGGTCCATATGGACCCTCCGCCACAGGCGCACACAGGTGTCGGTCACGATCCGGAGTACACCATGACGGTGCAGACCGGTCAACTCACTGTCACGATGTGGACCTCACGGTGACGGTGCGTACGGCAGCCACGGACTGTGCGGCTCGGCCCGTGACCTCGGGCCGAGCCTTCCGCACCACTCGGACTCGACCCCGCGACGACCGCGGCCCGAGCCGTCCGCCACCCTCGGTGCGAGCCGGATTCCGCTCCCGCACGAGCTCCCCGGCGCCGTCAGCGCGCCCCCGCTCCCGCCTCCGCCTCCGTCTTCGCCGGCCCGCCCAGCGTCGCCTCGGCGGCCGCGTACAGGTCGGCCGGCCGCACGCCGTTCAGCGCGGTCACCAGGTGACCGTCGGGCCGTACCAGCAGCACCGTGTGGGCCGCCGCGCCCGGATAGCTCTCCGCGACCAGCAGCTCGGCCGGATGCGGCAGCGCCGTCACCGCGGCCGCGAGGCGGGGCATGAGCCCGGCGCCCACCCAGTGCTTGCGCTCCCACACCCCGGTGCCCGGCGCGATCAGCACCACGAGCAGCGCCCCACGACCGAGCCGGTCCCGCAGTCGTACGAAGGAACCGTCCTCGGCGGTGACCCGGACATCGGCGACCGGCGCGCCCGGCGCGGTGTTCACCGGGACCTCCGCCTCCAGATGCCGCGGCGCGAGCGGCGAGGTGGCGTACGCTCCCGGCGCACCGAGGGCCCCGCGCCCCAGGTGACCGTCCGTGAGCAGCGCGTCGTGGCCCCGCGCTGCACCCGGGACGACGGCCCGCAGCCCTCCGCCGCCGCGCACCAGCGGCAGGGCCTGGTCGGCGGCGCGCAGGCGGGCGGCGACGACCGCGCGCCGCTCGGCCTGGTAACTGTCGAGCAGCGCCTCGTGCGGCCCGTGATGCCAGGCCAGGGCCAGCTTCCAGGCGAGGTTGTCGGCGTCCCTGAGTCCCTCGTCGAGCCCCTGCGTGCCGAGCGCGCCGAGCAGATGCGCCGCGTCCCCGGCGAGGAACACCCGCCCGATCCGCCAGCGGCGCGCGAGGCGGTGGTGCACGGTGTGCACTCCGGTGTCGAGGAGTTCGTACGGCGGTGTCGGGCCGCCCGTCCAGCCGGCGAGGGTCTCCCGGACGCGGGCCACCAGGAGCTCGGGTGTGACCAGCTCCTTGCCGGGCGGCAGCAGCCAGTCGAGGCGCCAGACACTGTCCGGGAGGGGCCGTCCGGTGACCTCCCCGGCCGAGGGCCCGGACGTCCGCCACGGAGGCATCCGATGGAGCAACGCTTCGTCCTCCCACGGAAGTTCCGTGCGCAGCGCGGCGACGGCGTGCCGCTCCACCGCCGTACGGCCGGGAAAACGGATGTCGAGGAGTTTGCGGACCGTGGAGCGCGGGCCGTCGCAGCCGACCAGGTAACTGCCCCGCCACCACGTGCCCTTGGGGCCGCGGGTGTGGGCGGTGACGCCGGAGGGCTCCTGCTCGACGGAGTCGAGACGGCTGTCCACGGAGACCTTGACCAGCCGCTCCTCGGCGCAGGCCTCGCGCAGGGCGCCGGTCAGCACGTGCTGCGCGATGTGCAGGGGCGCCGGCTCGACGTCGTCGAAACTGACCTCGCGCATCACCTGCTTGCGGCGCAACGACCGCCATCCGGCCCAGCGGCAGCCGGCCTCGGAGAGGGGGACGCCGGTCAGACGCTCCATCAGGGCGGCGGTGTCCTCGCGCAGGACGACGGTGCGGGCGGGACGCGGTTCGTCCTTGCCGGGACCCTCGTCGAGGACCACGGACGGCACGTCCTGACGGGCCAGCGCAAGGGCGAGCGTGAGCCCGACAGGCCCCGCTCCGACGATGATCACCGGGTCCACGACGCGGCGCCCCCTGCCCGCGAGGGCGTCTCGAGAGACGTATGTGAACAGGAGGTTGGAGCAGGGTGCACGATCACAGAACGTATGCAACCCATTGCCGGTGCTTGCGTCAAGTGACGGAGGCAGTGGCGATCATGCCACTGCCTCCGCACTGGTCACGGCGGTGTGCCCGTGCCCTTCAAGCAACTTGACTGTTCATCAGATCATCAAGGTCCGATGGAATGGATCATCAAGGTTTCTTGGTGAAGGTGAAGCCACCTGGGCCACCGCCCTCACCACCGGTCCCGAGGGTGCCGCCGATCCCGGCGGGGTTCATCTCCTCCATGTCCTCGGCGCCGAGGACCGCGCCCGTGCTCCTCTTGCTGCGCCGCAGCCGCTTCTCCAGCCAGCTCGCGAAGCTGGTGAGGATGAAGTTCAGGACGATGAAGATGATCGCGACGACGATGAAGCTGGGGATGACGTTGGCGTAGTTGGCCGCCAGCGTCTGGCGCGAGTTGAGGAGCTCGGTGAAGTTGAGCATCACGCCGCCCAGCGCGGTGTCCTTCACGATGACGACGAGCTGGCTGACGATCGCCGGCAGCATCGCGGTGACGGCCTGCGGCAGCAGGATGCTGGACATCGTCTGCCCCTTGCGCAGACCGACCGCGTAGGCGGCCTCCGTCTGGCCCTTGGGCAGGGAGAGGATGCCGGCCCGGACGATCTCGGCGAGGACGGACGCGTTGTAGAGCACCAGGCCGGTGACGACCGCGTACAGCGGCCGCTGCTCGCTGCTGATGTCCGTGGAACGGTCGTAGAACTCGTTGGCGAACAGCATCAGCAGCAGTACCGGGATGGCCCGGAAGAACTCCACCACCGTGCCGGCCGCACCGCGCACCCATCGGTGGTCGGAGAGGCGGGCGATACCGAAGACCGCGCCCAGCGGAAGGGCGATCACCATGGCGAGCGCCGCGGCCTTCAGCGTGTTGGCGAGTCCTGGCAGCAGATACGTCGTCCAGGCCTGCTCGGTGGTGAAGGGCTCCCACAGGTTCCACTCGAGCTGGTTCTTGTCGTCCATGACCTGCCATACCCACCACGCGAGGAGGGCGAGCAGGAGGAAGAAGACCACCGAGATGAGGACGTTGCGCCGTTTGGCGCGGGGTCCCGGGGTGTCGTACAGAACGGAGCTCATCGCTTCACCGCCAGTCGCTTGCTCAGCCATCCGAGGAAGAGGCCGGTCGGCAGGGTCAGGACGACGAATCCGAAGGCGAAGACGGCGCCGATGGCGAGCGTCTGGGCTTCGTTCTCGATCATCGTCTTCATCAGGGCGGCGGCCTCGGCCACACTGATCGCGGCCGCCACGGTCGTGTTCTTGGTCAGGGCGATCAGTACGTTGGCCAGCGGGCCGATGACCGCGCGGAAGGCCTGCGGCAGCACGATGAGCCGTAGGACCTGGCTGAAGTTCAGTCCGATGGCGCGTGCCGCCTCGGCCTGCCCCACGGGCACGGTGTTGATGCCCGAACGGATCGCCTCGCAGACGAAGGCCGCGGTGTAGACGATGAAGCCGAGGATCGCCAGCCGGAAGCCCTGGACGTCGAAGTCCTTGGAGCCCATGGTCACGCCGAAGGTGTCGGCGAGGCCGAGCGACGTGAAGACGATGATCACCGTCAGGGGGGTGTTCCGGACGATGTTCACGTAGGCGGTGCCGAACCCGCGCATCAGCGGGACCGGACTGACCCGCATCGCGGCCAGCAGGGTGCCCCAGATCAGGGAGCCGAGGGCGGAGATGACGGTGAGTTTCACCGTCATCCAGAACGCCGCTAGGACGTCGTAACCATCAAGAAAGTCGAACACGATCTCCCGCGCTTCCGGGTGTCTGGGGTACGTGGAGGGGCGCGGCGCGCCGCCGCCCTGATCGCGGCGGGCGGCGGCGCGCCAGTGGATCCCGGTGTTACTTGACGATCACGCCGATCTTCGGGGCGGGCTCGTTCTTGTAGTCGGCCGGGCCGAAGTTGTCCTTGACGGCGGTGTCCCACGCGCCGTCGCTGACCATCTTCTCGAGAGCCTTGTTGATCTTGTCCACGGTCGCGGTGTCGCCCTTCTTGACGCCGATGCCGTAGTTCTCGTTGCTCAGCTTGAGGCCGGCGAGCTTGAACTTGCCCTTGTACTGCTCCTGCGCGGCGAAGCCCGCGAGGATCGAGTCGTCCGTGGTGAGCGCGTCCACGGTGCCGCTCTGGAGGCCGGAGATGCACTCGGAGTAGCCGCTGACCGTCTTGAGGTTGGCCTTCGGCGCGAAGTCGTCCTTGACGTTCTGCGCCGAGGTGGAGCCGGTCACCGAGCACAGGTTCTTGCCGTTGAGGTCCGTGGCCTCGGTGATGTCCGAGTCCGCCTTGACCAGCAGGTCCTGGTGGGCCAGCAGGTACGGGCCGGCGAAGTCGACCTTCTGCTTGCGCTCGTCGTTGATCGAGTAGGTGGCGGCGATGAACTTGACGTCACCACGGGCGAGCGCGTTCTCGCGGTCGGCGCTCTTGGTCTCGACGAAATCGATCTGGTCGGCGTCGTAGCCGAGCTGCTTGGCCACGTACGTCGCGACGTCCACGTCGAAGCCGGCGAAGGAACCGTCGGGCTTCTTCAGGCCCAGACCGGGCTGGTCGTACTTGATGCCGATCTTGATCTTGCCGCCGCCGCTGGAGCCCGAGTCGGCGCTGTCGCTGTCGCCGTCGTCTCCGCCGCACGCGGTCGCGGTCAGGGAGAGGACCAGCGCGGCGGCGGCCGCGGCGGTGACCTTGCGGAGCTTCATGGTGAACATCCTTTGTGTGATGAGAGATGCGGTCCGTCGAGACTGGGCGGCGGGTGACGCAGGTCGTGACGCAGGTCGTGACGCGCTGTCAGTGGTGCAGGATCTTGGACAGGAAGTCCTTGGCGCGGTCGCTGCGCGGGGCGCTGAAGAACTGGTCCGGCACAGCCTCCTCGACGATGCGACCGTCCGCCATGAACACCACCCGGTTCGCGGCCGAACGGGCGAACCCCATTTCATGGGTGACGACGATCATGGTCATGCCGTCGCGGGCGAGCTGCTGCATGACCTCGAGGACCTCGTTGATCATCTCGGGGTCGAGCGCCGAGGTGGGCTCGTCGAAGAGCATGACCTTGGGGTCCATGGCCAGGGCACGGGCGATGGCGACGCGCTGCTGCTGGCCGCCGGAGAGCTGGGCGGGGTACTTGTCCGCCTGGCTCGTCACGCCTACCCGGTCGAGCAGGGCACGGGCTTTCTCCTCGGCCTTCTTCTTGTCCGCCTTGCGGACCTTGATCTGGCCGAGCATCACGTTCTCGAGCACGGTCTTGTGCGCGAAGAGGTTGAAGGACTGGAAGACCATCCCGACGTCGGCGCGCAGCCGGGCCAGCTCCTTGCCCTCCGCGGGCAGGGGCTTGCCGTCGATGGCGATCGTGCCGGAGTCGATCGTCTCCAGGCGGTTGATGGTTCGGCACAGCGTGGACTTCCCGGACCCGGAGGGTCCGATGACCACGACGACCTCGCCGCGGGCGATCGTGAGATCGATGTCCTGGAGAACATGCAACGCGCCAAAGTGCTTGTTGACGCTCTTCAGGACGACCAGTTCGCCGGTCGCGGCCACATCTTCCTTGGCCACCGATACTTCGGTCATCGCTATCGGGCTCCGTCCTCCTCGGTTTCGGAGGACAGTAGTGACCCCACGCGACCTGCGTCATTACCTTTGAGGGGAATCTGAGCATCACGATCCGATAGCAATCGGACACGTGTCGTAGCAGTTATGAGCAGGGCGCATATCGGCCGGGTAACGGAAGCGGCTCGCAACCGGAACCCACTTGACGTCGTCCTCTTCCATCGGCGTGACTTCACAAGGTGCACGCGCGCGCGTGCACGCGTTTTTGTACACACCTGAATCGTACTTTTACCCTCATTTAGATCGTACGGCCGATGAACCGAAGGAGGCCCGGATGAGACTGCTCCTCGTAGAGGACGACAATCACGTCGCCGCCGCTCTGTCCGCGGTTCTGGCGCGGCACGGTTTCGACGTCACCCACGCGCGCAGTGGCGAGGAAGCCCTTCAGGCACTCGTCCCGGAAGGCGCCGGCTTCGGAGTCGTCCTCCTCGACCTGGGCCTGCCGGACCAGGACGGGTACGAGGTCTGCGGCAAGATCCGCAAGCGCACCAGCACCCCGGTGATCATGGTCACCGCCCGCTCCGACGTCCGTTCCCGCATCCACGGCCTCAACCTCGGCGCGGACGACTACGTGGTGAAGCCGTACGACACCGGAGAGCTGCTCGCCCGGATCCACGCCGTCAGCCGTCGCACCGCCCACGAGGACCCCGCTGCCGAGGCCGAGGCCGCGCTGCACCTCGGCCCGGTCCGTATCGAGCTGCCGACCCGTCAGGTCAGTGTGGACGGTTCGGTCGTCCAACTGACCCGCAAGGAGTTCGACTTGCTCGCCCTGCTGGCCCAGCGCCCCGGAGTCGTCTTCCGCCGGGAGCAGATCATCAGCGAGGTGTGGCGCACCAGTTGGGAGGGGACCGGGCGCACTCTCGAGGTCCACGTGGCCTCCCTGCGCGCCAAGCTGCGCATGCCGGCCCTCATCGAGACCGTACGCGGCGTCGGCTACCGGCTCGTCGCCCCGTCCTCGTAGCGGGCCCGGGTGCGCACACGACTCCTCCCGCTGCTGATCGTCCTGATGGCGGCCGTACTGCTGGCGCTCGGCATCCCGCTCGGCTTCAGCGTGGCCGCGGCCCAGCAGCAGAAAGTGGTCGTCGACCGGATCGACGACACCGCGCACTTCGCGGCCCTCGCCCAGTACGTCACCGGTGAGGGCGGCGAGCGCCAGAAGACGCTGCAGAGCGAACTCGACAGCTATTACGAGGTCTACCGCATCCGCGTCGGCGTCTTCTACCAGAACAAGAGCATCATGGCCAACGCTCCCATGACCTTGTTCATCCCCGAGGCGGGCGAGGTGCGGACCGCGTTCGACGAGGCGCTGCTCAGCCGGCGCAGCGAGGATCCACCGCAGGTCTTTCCCTGGCAGCAGGGGCGGCTCGTGGTCGCCTCCCCGGTCATCCGGGACGGTGACGTCATCGCGGTCGTCGTCACCGACTCGCCCACGGGGGAGATGCGTTCGCGCATTCTGCACGGCTGGCTGATCATCGGCGCGGGCCTGATGGCCGCGATGCTGGTGGCCGTCGGCGCCGCCCTGCGGCTGACCGGATGGGTCCTCAGGCCGGTGCGTGTCCTCGACGCCACCACGCACGCGATCGCGAGCGGCCGCCTGAAGTCGCGGGTCGCGGCCGCCGGCGGACCGCCGGAACTCCAGCGCCTGGCCCGGTCGTTCAACGAGATGGCGGACAACGTCGAGGACGTCCTGGAGCAGCAGCGCGCGTTCGTCGCCGACGCCTCGCACCAACTGCGCAACCCCCTCGCCGCGCTGCTGCTGCGCATCGAACTGCTCGCCTTCGAACTCCCGGAGGGCAACAAGGAGATCGCCTCGGTCCAGACGGAGGGCAAGCGTCTCGCCCAGGTCCTGGACGACCTGCTGGACCTGGCCCTGGCCGAGCACACGGACGCGCATCTGCGCATCACGGACATCGGCGCGCTGGCCGCCGAGCGCGTGGCGGCCTGGGCGCCCACCGCCGAGGCCAAGGGCGTACGCCTGGTGGGTGACTGCCCGCCCACCACCGGCTGGGCCGACCCGGTCACCCTGTCCAGCGCGCTGGACGCGGTCATCGACAACGCGGTCAAGTTCACGCCCGAGGGCGAGTGCGTCGAGGTGACGGTCTCCTCCAACGGCGAGACGGCGACCGTCGTCGTCACCGACAACGGCCCCGGTCTGACCGCCGAGGAACTCGCCCGCATCGGCGACCGCTTCTGGCGCAGCAACCGCCACCAGAACATCAAGGGCTCAGGCCTAGGCCTGTCCATCTCGCGGACCTTGCTGCACGCGGGCGGCGGCACGATCTCGTACGCCCCTCACGAACCGCACGGCCTGAAGGTGACGGTGACGGTGCCCCGCAGCGCCGCTACGGCTTGACGGAGCGGTAGTAGCGCCGTGCGCCCTCGTGCAGCGGCAGCGGGGAGGTGTAGATCGCGGTGCGCAGGTCGACCAGCTGTGCGGAGTGCACCTTGCCGCCGATGTAGTCCCGGCTGCGGATCACGGTCCGGGTCAGCCACTCGGTGAGCCGCGGGTCCAGGTCCTCGCGGGTGATCAGCAGGTTGGACACGGCGATCGTCGGCACGGCGTACGCGTCCTGCCCGTCGTAGGCCGCCTCCGGGATGTTGGTGGGCCGGTAGTAGCGGTTGGCGGCGCTCTGGGTGTGGAGTTTGGCGACGAAGTCGGCCTTGATCGGGACGAACTTGAAGGAGGCCGTCTCGGCGAGCGCCTTCAGTCCGTTCGTCGGCAGTCCGCCGGACCAGAAGAACGCGTCGATGGTGTGCCCGAGCTCGTCGACGTCCTTGATGCCGTACGAGAACGGCTTGATGTCCGTGGCCGGGTTGATGCCCTCCGCATTGAGCACCCGCTCGGCGATCAGCCGCACGCCCGATGTCTCCGGCCCTATGGCGACCCGCTTGCCCTTCAGGTCGTCCAGGGACTCGATGGTCGAGTTCCGCGGGACGATGAGCTGAACGTAGTCGTCGTACAGACGTGCGACACCGCGCAGTCGGGCGGCCTCGACCGGATGGTCGATCGCGAACGACTCGACCGCGTCAGCCGCAGCGATGGCGAAGTCGGCCTCGCCGGACGCCACGCGCGCGACGTTGTCCTGTGACCCGTCGCTGGTCTCCAGGTCCACCTTGAGGTCGGGCATGTCCTTGGCGAACTCGTCGCTCAGGTCCTTGCCGTACTCCTCGTACACCCCGCCGTGCGATCCGGTGGCGAAGGAGATCGTCCCGCCGGGCGGCTCCTCGCCCGGCAGCAGCCACCACAGCAGCAGCCCGAAGACCACGAAACCGGCGGCCGCACCCTGTAGCGCCCGGCTCCTGCTCATACGGGGGAACACCTTGGACATGCGCGCGATCCTGCCAGCAGGGACGCGGTGCTGACCAGGGCAGGGGTCACAGGGGCGTCCGGTGGGTTGCCGGGCGGGGTGGACGGGCGCGGTGAGGCGGTCGGTGGGTGCTGGGCGGGGTGCCGGTGACGTCGGTCGGGGTCGGCAGAGCCCGCCTGACTGTCAGTGGTGATCGATAGAGTCGCCGTATGAGCTCATCGCCCGCCGACCTGGTCCGTCAGTTCCACCTCGCGTTCGGGCTGGACGCCCGCAGTACACCGACCGCGGTCTCCCCGGAGCTGGCCGCCCACCGCGGCGAGCTGCTGGCGGAGGAGGCCGCCGAGGTGGCCGAGGTGGCCGTCGAGGGCCCGCTCGACCGGCTCGCGCACGAACTCGCCGACGTGGTCTACATCGCCTATGGCACGGCTCTCGTCCACGGCATCGACCTCGACGCGGTGATCGCCGAGATCCACCGTTCCAACATGACCAAGCTGGGGCCCGACGGCCATGTCGCCCGCCGGGCCGACGGCAAGGTCCTCAAGGGTGAGCACTACGAGGCGCCGGATGTGTCGGGTGTGCTGCGGAGACAGGGGTGGGCGCCGGAGGGGGTTGCCTGAGTGGGCGGAGGCGGGGGCGGGGGCTTGTCGGGCGGATGGGACTGATGCCATGCACCCGACATGGGGCTGATGTCACGCGCCTGACGCCGTCCCTCAGTCAGCCACCGATGCCTCCGCCACCGTCGACGAGTCCTCCCGAACCGTCCGACGCTCCTCGGAGCGTCGTGTCCACCAGGACGCCAGCGGCTCGGTGTAGCGCGCGGTCAGTGGGCCCAGGACGACCAGGATCAGGACGTACGCCGTGGCCAGCGGGCCCAGCGACGGTTCGATGCCGGCGCTCACCGCGAGGCCGGCGATGACGATCGAGAACTCGCCGCGGGCGACCAGCGCGCCGCCCGTACGCCAGCGGCCCTTGACGGAGATCCCCGCCCGCCGGGCGGCCCAGTAGCCCGTGGCGATCTTCGTCGCCGCGGTGAGCACGGCCAGCGCCAGGGCGGGCAGCAGTACGGGCGGGATGCTCGCCGGGTCGGTGTGCAGCCCGAAGAAGACGAAGAACACGGCGGCGAACAGGTCCCGCAGCGGGCTCAGCAGTGTGTGCGCCCCCTCCGCGACCTCCCCGGACAGCGCGATGCCGACCAGGAAGGCGCCGACCGCCGCCGACACCTGCAGCTGCTGGGCCACGCCCGCGACCAGGATCGTCAGCCCCAGCACCACGAGGAGCAGCTTCTCCGGATCGTCGCTCGACACGAACCGCGAGATCAGCCGCCCGTAGCGCACCGCCACGAACAGCACCAGCCCCGCCGCGCCCAGCGCGATCGCCAGCGTCACGCTCCCGGCCAGCAGTCCGGCTCCGGCCACCAGAGCGGTGACGATGGGCAGGTACACCGCCATCGCCAGGTCCTCCAGGACCAGCACGCTGAGGATCACCGGCGTCTCCCGGTTGCCCACCCGGCCCAGATCGCCGAGCACCTTCGCGATGACGCCGGACGACGAGATCCAGGTGACGCCCGCGAGGACCACGGCGGCCACCGGCCCCCAGCCCAGCAACAGCGCGGCCACCGCACCCGGTACGGCGTTCAGCGCGCAGTCGACGAGCCCGGACGGATAGTGCGCCTTCAGGTTGGTGACGAGATCGCCCGCCGAGTACTCCAGGCCGAGCATCAACAGCAGCAGGATGACGCCGATCTCGGCGCCGATGGAGACGAACTCCTCGCTCGCGCCCAGCGGCAGCAGCCCGCCCTCCCCGAAGGCGAGACCGGCGAGGAGGTAGAGCGGGATGGGGGAGAGCCGGAACCTGGCGGCGAACCGACCGAGCAGGCCGAGGCCGAGAATGATGGAACCGAACTCGATGAGCAGGACCGCGGAGTGCACCGGTTCACTCCCGCCCGAGTATCGCCGCGGCGGCGTCGACGCCCTCACGCGTACCGACGACGATCAGCGTGTCCCCGCCCACCAGCCGGAAGTCCGGCGCCGGGGAGGGAATCGCCTCGGCCCGGCGCAACACCGCCACGATGGACGCGCCCGTGTCCGTGCGCATCCGGGTCTCGCCCAGCACCCGCCCGTTCCAGCGTGAGGTCGCGGCCACCTCGATCCGCTCGGCGACCAGCCCCAGATCCGTGGTGTAGAGCAGGCTCGCGCTGTGGTGGGACGGCATCAGCGCGTCGATCAGCGAGCCCGCCTCCGCACCGGTCAGCCGCAGCGACTGGGCACAGGAGTCGGGGTCGTCGGCCCGGTACAGGCTCACCGTCCGGGCACCGTCGCGGTGCGCCACCACGGACAGATGGCGGTGTTCCCGGGTCACGAGGTCGTACTGGACCCCGATCCCCGGCAGCGGCGTCGCCCTCAGGCGCGGTGCAGACACGTTTCTCCTTTTGTACTGAGCCTAAGTACCAAGCGTGATCGTGGGTGCCGAGTCCGCATGCTGCCATCGGCCCGTACCGTGGCGACATGGGTGTTGCCACGGATATGCGCGACCGGCGCCGGGCGGCGAAGCTGGTCGCGGAAGGGCCATGCGACAGGGGCGAGGAAGGCGAGACCACGCACGTGTCACTGTTCTGGCGGATCTTCTCGCTCAACGCCGCCGGTCTGGTCGTGGCCGCCGCGCTGCTGCTGGGCCCGGTCACCGTGTCGACACCGATCAGACAGGCCGAGGCGCTGGTCGTCCTCGTCGGCCTCGCCCTGCTGCTGGTCGCCAACGCCCTGGTACTGCGCGTCGGCCTCGCCCCGCTCAAGCGGCTCGGCCGGGCCATGTCCACCGCTGACCTGCTGCGGCCCGGCGCCCGCGCCGACGTCGCCGGTCCCGCCGAAGCGGCCGAGCTCATCACGACGTACAACACGATGCTCGACCGGCTGGAGGCCGAGCGCGCCGCCGGGGCGGGCCGTGCCCTCTCCGCACAGGAGCGGGAGCGCCACCGCATCGCGCGTGAGCTGCACGACGAGGTCGGTCAGACCCTGACCGCGGTCCTCCTCCAGCTCAAGAGGGTCGCCGACCGGGCCCCCGAAGGGCTGCGCGAGGAGGTGGCCCAGGCCCAGGAAGCCACCCGCGCGGGGCTCGACGAGATCCGTTTCATCGCCCGTCGGCTGCGCCCCGGTGTCCTGGAGGAACTCGGCCTGGCCAGCGCGCTGCGCTCGCTCGCCGGTGAGTTCAGCGCCCATGGTCTCACCGTGCGCCACCACGTCCCCGGCGGACTGCCGCCCCTGACCGAGGAGTCGGAACTCGTGCTCTACCGGGTGGCCCAGGAGGGCCTCACCAACACCGCCCGGCACGCCGCCGCCGCGCACGCCGAGGTCCGCCTCCGGCAGATCGACGGCGGTGTCGAGCTGCTCGTGCGCGACAACGGCAGGGGCCTGGGCGACGCCACCGAAGGGGCGGGGATACGGGGCATGCGCGAGCGGGCGCTGCTGATAGGAGCGGAGCTCACGGTCGCCGGGGCCCCCGGCGGGGGCACGGACGTACGCCTGCGCGTCGGAGGGCACCGATGAATCCCCACGCCCCCCGCACCCCGGTCCGCGTGCTGCTCGCCGACGACCACACCCTCGTACGACGCGGAGTCCGCCTCATTCTCGACGGCGAGGACGATCTCACGGTCGTCGCCGAGGCCGGCGACGGTGCGGAGGCCGTCGAGCTGGCACGCGCGCGTGACGTCGATCTGGCCGTCCTGGACATCGCCATGCCCCGGATGACGGGCCTCCAGGCGGCCCGTGAGCTCTCCCGCCGCCTGCCCGACCTGCGCATTCTCATCCTGACCATGTACGACAACGAGCAGTACTTCTTCGAGGCCCTCAAGGCCGGGGCCAGCGGCTACGTCCTCAAGTCCGTCGCCGACCGCGATCTGGTCGAGGCGTGCCGGGCGGCCGTCCGCGACCGGCCGTTCGTCTACCCGGGAGCCGAACGCGCCCTCGTCCGCTCCTACCTGGACCGCCTCCACCGCGGCGACTCCCTGCCAGAGCGGGCCGTCACCGAACGCGAGGAGGAGATCCTCAAGCTCGTCGCCGAGGGGCACACGTCCAAGGAGATCGGCGAGATGCTGTTCATCAGCGCGAAGACGGTCGAACGCCACCGTGCGAACCTGCTGCAGAAGCTGGGCATGAGGGATCGCCTGGAACTCACGCGGTACGCGATACGGGCCGGGCTGATCGAGCCCTGAGACCCCGGTTGTCCACAGGGCGACCGAAGCCGCTTCCGGCACCGCCTACCCTTGTCACATGAGCAGCATCGACCGGAGCCAGGCAGTGGACGTCTCCTCTTCCAAGACCTACGAAGTGCGCACCTACGGGTGCCAGATGAACGTCCACGATTCCGAGCGATTGTCCGGGCTGCTCGAAGACGCCGGTTACGTGAAGGCGCCGGAGGGTTCCGACGGCGACGCGGACGTCGTCGTCTTCAACACCTGCGCGGTGCGGGAGAACGCCGACAACAGGCTGTACGGCAACCTCGGCCGGCTCGCCCCCATGAAGACCAAGCGCCCCGGGATGCAGATCGCGGTCGGCGGCTGTCTGGCGCAGAAGGACCGCGACACCATCGTGAAGAAGGCGCCCTGGGTGGACGTCGTCTTCGGCACGCACAACATCGGCAAGCTGCCCGTCCTGCTGGAACGCGCGCGCGTGCAGGAGGAGGCGCAGGTCGAGATCGCCGAGTCGCTGGAGGCGTTCCCGTCCACGCTGCCGACCCGGCGCGAGAGCGCGTACGCGGCGTGGGTGTCGATCTCCGTGGGCTGCAACAACACCTGCACCTTCTGCATCGTCCCGGCCCTGCGCGGCAAGGAGAAGGACCGCCGGACCGGCGACATCCTCGCCGAGATCGAGGCCCTGGTCGGCGAGGGCGTCTCCGAGATCACGCTGCTCGGGCAGAACGTCAACGCCTACGGCTCCGACATCGGCGACCGCGAGGCGTTCAGCAAGCTGCTGCGGGCCTGCGGGAAGATCGAGGGCCTGGAGCGCGTGCGCTTCACGTCCCCGCACCCGCGTGACTTCACCGACGACGTGATCGCGGCGATGGCCGAGACGCCGAACGTGATGCCGCAGCTCCACATGCCGATGCAGTCCGGCTCGGACACGATCCTGAAGGCGATGCGCCGCTCGTACCGGCAGGAGCGTTTCCTCGGGATCATCGAGAAGGTGCGTGCCGCCATGCCGGACGCCGCGATCTCGACCGACATCATCGTGGGCTTCCCCGGCGAGACCGAGGAGGACTTCGAGCAGACCATGCACGCGGTCCGCGAGGCCCGCTTCACGAACGCCTTCACCTTCCAGTACTCCAAGCGCCCCGGAACCCCCGCGGCGACCATGGAGGGGCAGGTCCCCAAGGAGGTCGTGCAGGCGCGCTACGAGCGTCTCGTCGCCCTCCAGGAGGAGATCTCCTGGGAGGAGAACAAGAAGCAGGTCGGCCGCACTCTCGACCTCATGGTCGCCGAGGGCGAGGGCCGCAAGGACGGCACCACCCACCGCCTCTCCGGCCGTGCCCCCGACAACCGCCTCGTCCACTTCACCAAGCCGGACGACGAGGTCCGCCCCGGCGACGTCGTCACGGTCGAGATCACCTATGCCGCCCCGCACCACCTCCTCGCCGAGGGCGAGGTCCTGAAGGTCCGTCGCACGCGCGCGGGCGACGCCTGGGAGAAGCGGAACGCCGCCGAGGCGGCGAAGCCGGCGGGCGTGCTGCTGGGGCTGCCGAAGATCGGCGTACCGGAACCGCTGCCGGCGGCGACGGGTGGCTGCGCGGTCGACTGAGCGCACGCCATACTCGTCGTCCGACGAGGGACGGGGGCGGGACATGGCGCGCTGGGTGGTCGTGGTGCAGGCCGGCTACGGGGAGTCGTACTCGCTCGATGAGGTGGAGCACATCGAGGACACCCTCGAACGGGCTCGCGCGAGGCTGTACGAGATCGCCTGCACCCACCGGCCGCGGTCCGGGCTGCGGCAGAAGAGCCGACAGGTCTACCGGATCGGCGACGGGGACGCGTACTACGCCACCATCGAAGGCAAGATCTCCAAGCATCACGTGCTGTACCGCCTGGCCGAACTGGCGTGGAGCACCGATACCGAGCCGAACCCCTGGCAGTAGGCTGCCGATCATGCTTGTCGCCGCCGCCGTCTGCCCTTGTCCGCCGCTCCTCGTGCCCGAGGTCGCCGCGGGTGCCGCGCCCGAGCTGGACACGGCCCGGACCGCGTGCACGGACGCGCTCGGGGTGCTCGCCGCCGCCCGGCCCGACCTGCTGGTGGTCCTCGGACCCGCCGAGCAGAGCGGGCGCGGAACGCATCCGGAAGGCACGGCGGGGTCCTTCCGGGGCTTCGGCGTGGCGCTCGACGTCAGGCTGGGCGCGGATCAGAGCGCAGACCTGGGCGCGGTGTCCGGGCGTGAGCTTCCGCCCTCCCTCGCCGTGGCCGCGTGGCTGCTGGAACGCACCGGTTGGGCGGACGCCCCGATCGAGGGACTCGGCGTGGGGGAACCTCTGGCCGCCGAGCGGTGTATTGAGACCGGAAGGGACATCGCCGCGCGAGCCGAGCGCGTGGCGCTGCTGGTGATGGGGGACGCCAGCGCCTGCCGCACGCTCAAGTCACCCGGCTACCTCGACGAGCGCGCGGCGCCCTTCGACGCGGAGGTCGCGCGTGCGCTGGGGGCGGCGGATGTGGCGGCCCTCGAAGCGCTCGACGCCGAGCTGGCGTACGAGCTCAAGGTGTCCGGACGGGCCCCCTGGCAGGTCCTCGCGGGCGCCGCCGAAGGGGCGGGCCTCGATGGCCGACTGCTGTACGACGACGCGCCGTACGGCGTGGGGTACGTGGTCGCGACCTGGTCGTGACCGGCCTCGTCGTGACCGGCCTCGTCGTGACGCCGGTGTGGGTCGTGTGAAACGGCGGACGGCCGCCAGGCGTCATGCCCCGCGGCCGTCCGTCGGTGTGCCGTTCAGGAAGCAGGCGGCGGTGTGGACGGGGGCGTGGTCGTGCCGCCGCCCGTTCCGTCGTCCTTGTGCGCGAGTCGGTCCATGGCGTTCTTGGCCTTGCCCGTGCCCGTCTGGATCTTGTCGCTGTACTTGCCCTTGGTCTTTTCGTCGACGACCTTCGCGGCCTTGTCGAGACCGTGCTGCACCTTGTCCCCGTGCTGCTGTGCGAGGCCGGAGACCTTGTCCTTGGCCGGGCTGAGCTTGGCTTTCAAATTGTCCAGGAGACCCATCGTTCACCTTCCCGCGCGGGGCAGTTACGTGCGGGCGCCCTCGCCGGCCTCGCTGTCGGCCGCCTCCTCGGCGGACTGCTGCTTGGGGATGTCGACGCCTTCGGCGGCATCGGCCTCGACGGCCTCCGTCGCCGTCGGCTCTGCCGTGTCCCCGGCGTCGGTCCCGGCCGTGGCGTCCGCCTCGGCCGGCTCCTTCGCCTCTGCCGCCTTCTCCGCCTCGGGTTCGGCCGTCAGCGTGGCGGCCTCTGCCTCGGCGGTTGACGCCTCCTCCGCAGCCTTTGACCTCCGGAGAAGTCGTGCGAAAACGCCCATATCCACTCCATACGTTACTCGTGCGGGGGAAATCCCGCGTTGCCCGGTGCGTCCGTTTGCGTCGCCCGGGACGCCGCCTCTCGAAACCGGCGGCGAAAACCTCGCAACAGGCAACGACCCCGCACGCGTGCCGTCACGTAACTCGTTCGAGGCCATGCCCTGACGTTTGCGAGACTGGGGCGGTGAGCAGCGCACCCCCCGCCCCCCGCGTCATCGCCGTCGTCGGACCGACCGCGGCCGGAAAGTCCGATCTGGGCGTTTTCCTGGCCCGACGCCTCGGCGGCGAGGTCGTCAACGCCGACTCCATGCAGCTCTACCGAGGGATGGACATCGGCACCGCGAAACTGACGCCCGAGGAGCGCGACGACGTCCCGCACCACCTCCTGGACATCTGGGACGTGACCGTCACGGCCTCCGTCGCCGAGTACCAGCGACTCGCGCGCGAGCGCATCGACGCGCTGCTCGCCGAGGGACGCTGGCCGATCCTGGTCGGCGGCTCCGGCCTGTACGTCCGTGGCGCCGTCGACAACCTCGAGTTCCCCGGCACCGACCCCGAGGTCAGGGCCCGGCTCGAGGAGGAGCTCACGCTCCGCGGCTCCGGCGCGCTGCACGCCCGCCTGGCCGCCGCCGACCCCGAGGCCGGCCAGGCGATCCTGCCCAGCAACGGCCGCCGCATCGTCCGGGCCCTGGAGGTCATCGAGATCACCGGCAAGCCCTTCACCGCCAACCTCCCCGGCCACGACTCGGTCTACGACACCCTCCAGATCGGCGTCGACGTCGCGCGCCCCGAGCTCGACGAGCGCATCGCGCGCCGGGTCGACCGGATGTGGGACGCGGGCCTGGTGGACGAGGTGCGGGCGCTGGAGGCGCACGGGTTGCGCGAGGGGCGTACGGCCTCCCGCGCGCTCGGGTATCAGCAGGTGCTCGCGGCGCTCGCCGGGGAGTGCACGCTCGGGGAAGCGCGGGACGAGACCGTCCGTGCCACGAAGCGCTTCGCGCGCCGCCAGGATTCATGGTTCAGGCGCGATCCGCGGGTGCACTGGTTGAGTGGGGCTGCGGCGGATCTCACAGAACTTCCGCAGCTCGCGCTGGCGTTGGTCGAACGACCGGTCACAGCCTGATCACGTCCTGGCATCGGGACGCTCAGGCCGTCATCCGGCCCTCCGGCGCCGTGCCATCATCGAGCTTCGATCGACCAAGTGGAGTCCGAGTTGGGAGGGCGCGTGGCGATGGAGGCCGGCCCTCGCGACACCGCACAAGGCACCGAGCCCCTCACCGTCGACGGCGGTGAACCGGAGCAGGACGGAGACCGTCTGAGCCCCGACGGGCCCGACGACACACAGGGCGGTGTGACCGCCGACGGTCCCGAGCCCGAGGAGATGTTCGCGGGCGGCCCGGAGGTCGAGGTCGAGCTGCGCCCGCAGCGCCGGATGCGCATCTGGCAGCTCGCGCCCATCGTCGCCCTGGCCGCGGTCGGCTCCCTGATGTTCGCCTTCCCGCTGGCCTTCGACTTCGGCGACAGCGGGGCCGTGATCGCCATGCTGGGCCTGCTGATCTGCTCCTGCGCGGCAGGGTGGGGCATGATGGCCGCCCGCCGGGTCGGTTACACATGGCCCGGACTGCCGCAGCGAGGGTCCGGGCGGCGTCCCGACTGGCGCGTGGTGCTGCTGTACGTCGTGGTCGTGGCCGCGGTGATCGCGCTGGCCGTGTTCCGCGTGGCCCGGCTGCGCTGACCTCGTGCGCCCGGCGTGACGTGCGACCACGTACGCGTGGAGACGTCGTAGGGCTGTCCGTGACTCGGTGTCGTACCCACCCCGTACGATCGAGGAATGAGCACGCGGATCGCCTTCCTCAAGGGTCACGGGACCGAGAACGACTTCGTGATCGTCCCGGACCCAGAGAACGCCATCGACCTCCCCCCGGCCGCCGTCGCCGCCCTGTGCGACCGCCGCGCCGGCATCGGCGGTGACGGCCTGCTGCACGTGGTGCGATCCGCCACCCACCCGGAGGGGCAGGGCATGGCCGCCGAGGCGGAGTGGTTCATGGACTACCGCAACGGCGACGGCTCCATCGCGGAGATGTGCGGCAACGGCGTACGCGTCTTCGCGCGCTACCTCCAGCACGCCGGGCACATCACCGAGGGCGACCTGGCCGTGGCCACGCGTGGGGGCGTGAAGACCGTGCACCTCGCGAAGGACGGTGACGTCACCGTCGGCATGGGCACGGCCCGGCTCCCCGAAGGGGACGTCACCGTGAGCGTCGGCGAGCGCAGCTGGCCCGCGCGGAACGTGAACATGGGCAACCCGCACGCCGTGGCCTTCGTGGACGACCTCGCCCACGCGGGCAACCTGTACTCCCCGCCGCCCTTCAGCCCTGCCGCCGCCTACCCGGACGGGGTCAACGTGGAGTTCGTCGTCGACCGCGGCCCCCGTCACGTCGCCCTGCGCGTGCATGAGCGCGGCTCCGGTGAGACCCGGTCCTGCGGCACGGGCGCGTGCGCCGTCGCCGTGGCCACCGCTCGCAGGGACGGCGCCGACCCGGCTGTGACCGGGACCCCGGTGACGTACACCGTCGATGTGCCCGGCGGCACCCTCGTGATCACCGAGCGGCCCGACGGCGAGATCGAGATGACCGGCCCCGCCGTGATCGTCGCCGAGGGCGAGATCGAACCGGAATGGCTGGAAAACGCGGCCCGCTGAGCGCGTGAATCATGGGGTCCGGCGGCCCCGGTCGCTGGGATCCGCAGCTCCAGGCATCCGGAGCGGTTCGAATCGACGGACAATCGCAGGTCAGCTGGCGCGAAATCGTAAACCTCGGAATCGTCGCTCGAATGGGTGATCCGTTTCACGCTCGACGAGAGGCGGTCAGCCGCACGTGGTGGGCTCGGTAGCATCAAGCACCGGCCCGGACGGGGGACCGATGCCATCCCCTGAGCCGTGTCCGCCCTGGGGCACCCCGTCCGCCGGTTGACGCAGCCGGAGGTGCCCATGAGTGCGGAGGCCACGAACCCCGCGACCCCAGGTCCGGTAACAGGGCCTGCGGCGCGCTGGCGGGCGCGGATCGACCTGCGCCGTCTGGGCCGCGCCGCCCTGCTCGGCCCCGCGACCCGCGACCGGCTGCCCGACGCCATCAGCCACGTCGTCGAGGCCCACCGGGCCCACCACCCCGACGCCGACCGCGACATCCTGCGCCGCGCCTATGTCCTGGCCGAGTCCTCGCACCGCGGACAGATGCGCAAGAGCGGTGAGCCGTACATCACACATCCGCTCGCCGTGACCCTGATCCTCGCCGAACTCGGCGCCGAGACCACGACTCTGACGGCGTCTCTGCTCCACGACACCGTCGAGGACACCGATGTGACGCTCGATCAGGTGCGGGAGCAGTTCGGTGAGGAGGTGCGCTTCCTCGTCGACGGTGTGACGAAGCTGGAGAAGGTCGACTACGGCGCCGCCGCAGAGCCCGAGACCTTCCGCAAGATGCTCGTCGCCACCGGCAACGACGTCCGTGTGATGTCGATCAAACTCGCCGACCGGCTGCACAACATGCGCACTCTCGGAGTGATGCGCCCCGAGAAGCAGGCGCGCATCGCCAAAGTGACCCGCGACGTCCTCATCCCGCTCGCCGAACGGCTCGGCGTGCAGGCGCTCAAGACCGAACTGGAAGACCTGGTCTTCGCGATCCTGCACCCCGAGGAGTACGAGCACACACGGGAGTTGATCGTCGACAACGCCTCCCGCGCCGACGACCCCCTCGCGGAGATCGCGGACGAGGTGCGCGGTGTCCTGCGCGACGCGGACATCCAGGCCGAAGTCGTCATCCGGCCCCGGCACTTCGTCTCCGTGCACCGTGTGTCCCGCAAGCGCGGCCGGCTGCGCGGCGCCGACTTCGGCCGGCTGCTGGTGCTGGTCAACGAGGACGCCGACTGTTACGGCGTGCTCGGCGAGCTGCACACCTGTCTGACGCCCGTCGTCTCGGAGTTCAAGGACTTCATCGCCGTACCGAAGTTCAACCTGTACCAGTCGCTGCACACCGCGGTCGCCCGCGGTGACGGCCAGGTCGCCGAAGTCCTCATCCGCACCCACCAGATGCACAAGGTCGCCGAGGCCGGCGTCGTCGCGCTCGCCAATCCCTACGCTCCTCCTTCGGAGGAGTCCGTGGACGGCGAGCGCGAGGACCCCACACGTCCCGGCTGGCTCTCCCGCCTCCTCGACTGGCAGGAGGCCGCACCCGACCCCGACACCTTCTGGTCCACCCTGCGCGAGGACCTCGCCCAGGACCGCGAGATCACCGTCTTCCGGCCCGACGGCGGCACGCTCGGTCTCCCCGAGGGGGCGACCTGTGTGGACGCCGCCTACGAGCAGTACGGCGAGGACGCGCACGCGTGCATCGGCGCCCGCGTCAACGGGCGGCTGGCGACGCTCAGCACCGTTCTGCGGGACGGTGACACCGTCCAGCTGCTCATGGGCCAGGACCCGGCCTCCGAGCCCTCCAGAGAGTGGCTGGAGCACGCGCACACGCCCGCCGCGCGGATCGCCATCCAGCGGTGGATCGCGACGCATCCCTCGCAGGAGGAGCCGCACGAGGTCGAGGAGCGCGAGCCGGCCCCGCGCTCCGCCGCCGAAGCGCCGGTCGCGGACGGTCCCGCCGCCCGCCCGGGCACCGCCGACGTCCTCGTCGACCAGCCCGGTGCGACCGTACGGCTGGCCGGGTGCTGCACGCCCGTACCGCCCGACGACATCACCGGTTTCGCCGTGCGCGGGGGAGTGGTCACCGTGCACCGCGTCGGATGTGCCGCGGTGGCGCGTATGAAGAACGCGAAGCGCACGGAGGTCGATGTGCGCTGGGGCGACACCACCGAGTGCCGGGTCACGCTCTTCGCCGAATCGTTCGGCCGCCCTCATCTGCTCGCCGACCTCACCGAGGCCATGGCACTCGAAGGCGCCGAGATCGTCTCGGCGACCGTCGAACCCCCCACCCAGCAGCGCGTCCGCCACACCTATACGGTCCAACTCCCGGACGCGGCACTGCTGCCCGCGCTCATGCGGGCGATGCGGAACGTCCCGGGTGTGTACGACGTGAGCAGGGCGCAGACGACGGGCGTGTGACGGGCTCGCCCTACTCGAACTCGAAGGCCGTCTCGGCGAAGGAGCAGCCGTCGCGCTCGGCGTGGCCCAGGACGAGGCGGGGCGAGAGCCGGGGCGGCTGCCGGATGTACTGGCGGAAGCCGGGGGCGCGGAACCTGAGGTCGAACGCGTGCCCCTCCAGGTGCCACAGCGGCGTGTCACTCCACCCGGGCCTGTCGTCCTCGGGCGTCAGCCGGTGCAGCGCGTCGATCTCCAGGTCCACGCCCAGCCCTCTGAAGTCGAGGTCCCCTTGGAGATCCCAGACGTCGTCGAAGACGAGCGTCGACGGCGCGATCCAGAAGCTGAAGTGTGTCTCCGGCGGGACCGGATGGACCCAGCGGGTGATGTAGTCGAGATCGAACAGCAGGCGCGGCAGCACGTCATCGGTTCGCTGTACGTACATGGCGTGCACGGTGACGTCGTGCCACCCCAGCTGCTCGAAATCGGCGTCGCTCCAGACCGCCTTCGTGAGTCCGGACTCCTCGTACACGTCCATGCCCGCATCCAACCAGGCCGTTACCCGTTCGGGTGGGCCGGGCGCGAGTCGCCGCCGTACGGCACGCGCGCGCTGGTAGCCGTGGTGCATGCTGCTCACCTCCCACGCCAGGAGCCCTCGCCGGCTGAAGGCGGCCGCGCTGCTCGCCTCCGCCGTCTGTCTCGTCGCCGCGAGCGCGCCCGCCGCCCCGCTGGGCGTCGGCGACCGTCTCTTCCCGCACCTGGGCAACCCCGGGTACGACGTGGCGTCGTACGACCTCTCCTTCACCTATCCCGGTTCCAACAGCAAGCCGCTGAAGGCCGTCACCACGATCGACGCCTGGACGACCACCGAACTGGACCGCATTAACCTCGACTTCGCCCACGGCAAGGTCGATTCGGTCGAGGTGGACGGCGAGTCCGCCGCGTTCACCGGCGCCGGCGAGGACCTGGTGGTCACGCCCGAGGAACCGCTGCCCGGCGGCAGTTGGATGCGGATCACCGTGAAGCACACCAGCGACCCCGTGTCCGCCGAGAACCGGGAGGGCGGCTGGGTGCGGACCACGGACGGCCTCGCCATGGCCAACCAGGCCGACGCCGCCCATCTGGTGTTCCCGTGCAACGACCACCCCTCCGACAAGGCGATGTTCACCATCCGGGTCACCGCGCCCGACGGCTACACCGCCGTCGCGAACGGTCTGCCGGCCGGCGTGGACCGGGTCGCCGGGGAGACCACGTGGACGTACCGGACCCAGCACCCCATGGCCACCGAGCTCACTCAGGTGTCCATCGGCCGCTCCACCGTGCTGCACCGCACCGGCCCGCACGGACTGCCGGTCCGCGATGTCGTGCCCACCAAGCACCGCGAGGCGCTCGAACCCTGGCTGGAGAAGACCCCCGACCAGATCTCCTGGATGGAGAGCAAGGTCGGCCGCTACCCCTTCGAGACGTACGGGCTGCTCATGGCCGACGCCGACACCGGCTTCGAACTCGAGACGCAGACCCTCTCCCTCTTCGAGAGAGACCTGTTCACCGAGCCCGCCTACCCCAAGTGGTACGTCGAGTCGATCATGGTGCACGAGCTCGCCCATCAGTGGTTCGGCGACAGCGTCAGCCCCCGCAACTGGTCCGACCTGTGGCTCAACGAGGGACACGCCACCTGGTACGAGGCCCTGTACGCCGAGGAGAAGGCCGACAGGCCCATGGAGGCGCGGATGAAGGCCGCGTACGGCGCCTCCGACCGCTGGCGTGCCGCGGGTGGGCCGCCGGCCGCGCCCAAGGCGCCGAATCCCGGCCAGAAGATCAGCATCTTCCGTCCCAACGTCTACGACGGCGCCGCGCTGGCCCTCTACGCCCTGCGCGAGGAGATCGGCCGCCCGGCCTTCGAGGGCTTGGAGCGGGCCTGGGTGAGCCGTCACGAGGACGGCGTCGCCACGACCGCCGACTTCGTCGCGCTCGCCGAGGAGATCTCGGGCCGCGAGCTGGGGGGCTTCTTCCAGGACTGGCTCTACGGTGAGAAGACCCCGCCGATGCCGGGCCACCCGGACTGGAAGTCGGTGGCGACCACCAAGGCGGCCACGGGGAAGGCCGCGAAATAAGGCGATGACGAGACGGGCCGTGCCGTGCGACCATCTTCAGGTCGGCGCGGCACGGGACACGGGAATCTCCCGGGGTACTCGTGCGTTGTCACCAGTGACGGTCGCCGAATCGCCATCCCCAACGACGTAAGGACCCAATGACCTCCTCTTCATCCCCTTCCCAGGACTCGCAGCGCTTCGCGCACACACACCCCGAAGGTCTTCGGGCCGATGCCCTGATGGAAGAGGACGTCGCCTGGAGCCACGAGATCGACGGAGAGCGGGACGGCGACCAGTTCGACCGCTCCGAACGCGCGGCCCTGCGCCGCGTGGCAGGCCTCTCCACCGAGCTCGAGGACGTCACCGAGGTCGAGTACCGCCAGCTCCGCCTGGAGCGGGTCGTGCTCGTCGGCGTCTGGACCTCGGGGACCGCGCAGGACTCGGAGAACTCCCTCGCGGAGCTCGCCGCCCTCGCGGAGACCGCGGGCGCGCTCGTGCTCGACGGCGTGATCCAGCGCCGCGACAAGCCCGACGCCGCCACCTACATCGGATCCGGCAAGGCCACCGAGCTCAGGGACATCGTCCTGGAGACCGGCGCCGACACCGTCATCTGCGACGGTGAGCTCAGCCCGGGCCAGCTCATCCACCTCGAAGACGTCGTCAAGGTCAAGGTCATCGACCGTACGGCCCTGATCCTCGACATCTTCGCCCAGCACGCCAAGTCCCGAGAGGGCAAGGCGCAGGTCGCGCTCGCGCAGATGCAGTACATGCTGCCGCGACTGCGCGGCTGGGGTCAGTCGCTGTCCCGTCAGATGGGCGGCGGCAAGGGCGGCGGTCTCGCCACCCGTGGTCCCGGTGAGACCAAGATCGAGACGGACCGGCGACGGATCCGCGAGAAGATGGCGAAGATGCGCCGGGAGATCGCGGAGATGAAGACCGGCCGCGAGATCAAGCGCCAGGAACGCAAGCGCAACAAGGTGCCGTCCGTGGCCATCGCGGGCTACACCAACGCGGGCAAGTCCTCGCTGCTCAACCGCCTCACGGGCGCGGGTGTGCTGGTCGAGAACTCCCTGTTCGCGACCCTCGACCCGACCGTGCGCCGGGCCGAGACGCCGAGCGGGCGGCTGTACACGCTGGCGGACACCGTCGGCTTTGTACGCCACCTGCCGCACCACCTGGTCGAGGCGTTCCGCTCCACCATGGAGGAGGTCGGCGAGTCCGACCTGATCCTGCACGTGGTGGACGGCTCGCACCCGAACCCGGAGGAGCAGCTGGCCGCGGTGCGCGAGGTGATCACGGACGTGGGTGCCACCCGCGTGCCCGAGATCGTCGTGATCAACAAGGCCGACGCGGCGGACCCGCTGACGCTCCAGCGGCTGATGCGGATCGAGAAGCGCTCCATCGCGGTCTCGGCCCGTACCGGCCTGGGCATCGAGGAGCTGCTCGCCCTCATCGACAACGAGCTGCCGCGGCCGTCGGTCGAGGTCGAGGCGCTCGTGCCGTACACGCTCGGCAAGCTCGTCGCCCGCGCCCACACCGAGGGCGAGGTGATTTCCGAGGAGCACACACCGGAGGGCACCCTGCTCAAGGTCCGTGTGCACGAGGAGCTGGCGGCGGATCTCGCACCGTACGTGCCGGTGCCGGTGTCGGTCGCCTGACGGCCGTAGCTCTTCAGGAACACCGTGAAGGCCCGCCCCCTTTCCGCAGGGGGCGGGCCTTCAGCTTGCTCCGGTCACTGACCGCCGTACGTCTTGCTCATGCTCTGGTAGATCGCCTCGGCCTCCTGGCCCAGCTGCGGGCCGGCCAGCCAGGTGTTGTCGGCCGGGCCGATCGACGTGTTCGAGACCAGCTTGGTCTCGCCGTCCACCACCCGGAACCAGCCGCCGCCGGACGAACCGCCGGTCATCGTGCAGCCGATGCGGTACATCGTCGGCAGCGCCGTGCTGAGCGAGAGACGGCCCGGCTGGTCGATGCACTTGAACATCTTCAGACCGTTGTACGGCGCCGCCTGCGGGTAGCCCCAGGCGCCCATCTTGGCGACCTCGGTCGCGGACGGGGCGGAGAAGTCCACGTCCAGCGCGGCTCCGACCGTCTCCTCCAGCGACTTGGCGCCGGACTCCGGCTTCACATGCAGCACCGAGTAGTCGTACGCGGCACCGGCACCGCCGGTCTCCGAGCCGCCCGCGATCCACTCGTTCGAGGTCGACGCCCAGTCCGCCCACCACTGGCCGTAGGGCGCGATCTCGGTGGCGTTGGAATTCGTCAGCTGCGCCTCGGACTTGCCGTAGTCGTTGTAGGCCGGGACGAACATGATGTTGCGGTACCAGCCGCCGCCGTCGCCCGCGTGCACGCAGTGGCCGGCCGTCCACACCAGGTTCGACTTGCCCGGGTGGTTCACGTCCTTGACGACCGTGCCCGAGCAGACGGCCGAGCCCTCGGGAGTGTCGAAGAAGATCTTGCCGACCGGGGCCGCGTTCTCGTGGTACGGCGTCTTCTCGGCCGAGGCCTCGACGGGGGTCGGGTCCGGGTCGCTGACGCCCTGGTCGGCCGCCGCGTCCTTCGTCGAGTAGGTCTTGTTGGCCGACTTCGCGGACTTCATCCGCTCCGGCTTCCAGAGGCCCTCGATCACCGGGTTGACGAAGTCCTTGGCCTCACTGAGCCACTTGTCCTTGTCCCAGTCCTTCCAGGCGCCGTCCTTCCACTGGTCGACGTCGATGCCGTGCTCCTTGAGCTTGTCGGCGAGGTCGGCGGGGATCTGGACCTTGCCGCTGTCGGCGGCCTGGGACGTGGTGGCACTCGGCTTGTCACTCGCCGCGTCCGAGCCTTCGCAGGCGGTCGCGGTCAGCGCCAGGGCGGCGGCGAGGCCGGTGACGACAAGGGTGGTGCGTCGCCTGCGACGCGGCGTCGCGGACGTACGTGTGGAACGCATGGTGCGGTAACCCCCGTTGGAGCGATCGGTGTTTCGAAGTGCGGTGATGTCATGCGCGCGTCACTCGATCCAGGGGGGTTCGTGCACTGTGCGAACCCCCCTCGTCACGCGACAACCCACTATGCCCGTGGAGTTGAGGGCGAACGGCGACGGGGCGGTGAAGGTTTTCGTGAGCCGCTGAGCCCGGTGAACCGCCCCGTCGCCGTCGTCGTCACTGACCGGCGAACTTGTCGCTGACCGAGTCGTACACGCCCTTGGCCACCTCACCCAGCCGCGGTCCGGCCAGCCAGCCCGCGGTCACCGGGCCGATCGAGGTGTTGGACACCAGCGCCGGCTTGCCGTCCGAACCGGTCGCGACCCAACCGCCGCCGGACGAACCGCCCGTCATGGTGCATCCGATGCGGTACATCGTCGGGTCCGAGGCGCTGAGCGAGAGCCGACCCGGCTTGTCCTGGCACTGGTACAGCGTCTGGCCGTCGAACGGCTCCGCCGCCGGGTAACCGGTCGCCGTCATGTTCTGGATCCTCGTCGCGGCCGGAGCCTTGAAGTCCACCGGCAGAGCCGAACCGACCGTCTCCTCCAGGGACTTGCCGTTGCCGCCCTCCTCCGGGGTCACGTGGAGCACGGAGAAGTCGTAAGAGGCGCCGTCGCCGCCCGTCGTGCCGCCCTGCTCGATCCACTGGTCCGAGGTCTGCGCCCAGTCGCTCCACCAGACGCCGTACGGAGCGACCTCTTCCCGAGCGGCATTCTCCAACTCGGCAGTGGCCAGGCCCTTGTCGTTGTACGACGGCACGAACGCGATGTTGCGGTACCAGCCGCCGCTCTTGCCCGCGTGGACACAGTGGCCCGCCGTCCACACCATGTTGGACTTGCCGGGGTTGGCCGGGTCCTGCACGACCGTTGCCGAGCAGACCATCTGTCCTTCGGGGGAGTCGAAGAACACTTTGCCCGCCTCGGGGACACTGTCGTGATACGTAGGCGATACGGCCTTCGCGTCCACCGGCGCAGGCTCCGGGTCGGTCACTCCCTGGTCACCGTCGAGGTCGCTGTCGTCGACTTCCTGGTCCGGCTCCTCGGCCTCCCGCATCCGGTCCGGGTCCCACAGGCCCTCGATGATCGGGTTGATGTAGTCCTCGGCCTCGCGCAGCCAGTCGTCCTTGCTCCAGTCCTTCCAGGCGCCGTCCTTCCACTGGTCGACGTCGATCCCGTGCTCCTTGAGCCGGTCCTTGATGTCGTCCGGGATGGTGATCTTCCCGTCGCCCGACGTGGCGGAGGCGGAGGACTCGCCGCCTGCCTCGGCGTCACCCGAGTCGCAGGCGGTCGCCGTGAGCGCGAGCGCCGAGGCGAGAGCAACGGCGGCCAGCACGGGGGAGGTTCTGCGGCGCGCCCCCCTTTCCCGGCGGACGGTGGACAACGGCCGTATGGATCGCATGATCTGACTCCCCCTGAGGTGAACGAACTAGGCGCTGCGGCCGTGACCCCCACATCGGCACCCCGGCGGCTCTGGTCCGTCCGGTGCCGTTCTCCTGTGTGCGCACGACCTCTTGGAACGGCAACACACACTATGCGCTCGCTGTGGGGGACTCCCGACGGAACGGCAACGGTTCCGTCACGGCAAGGATCTTGAGGCAACCCGTAACCGGGTGAACCGTCCGGGGTTGGTAGCCGTGGGGGCCTGCTGTCTCTGTGCGGTCCCCTGTGCCCGTGGTGCGACTTCGGCTCGCCCGTGGGCGTGGGACGACGGCGGGAGGACAGCGAGACGTGGCCGAGTCTTCGTACGGCGGGTGCGTGTCCGCGGGGCGCCCGCGCCGGCAGTCGGCACGCGAGTCGGCGGCGCGCACCTATGCGCGTGCCCTGCCGATCGTGCCCGTACGGGCGCGCGGACTCACCATCGAGGGCGCGGACGGCCGCCGGTACCTGGACTGTCTCTCCGGCGCGGGGGCCCTGGCGCTCGGGCACAACCATCCCGTGGTGCTGGAGGCCATCCGCAAGGTCCTCGACTCGGGCGCGCCCCTGCACGCTCTCGACCTGGCGACCCCCGTCGAGGACGCCTTCGTCGCCGAGCTGTTCCGCACCCTGCCGGCCGGTCTCGCCGACCACGCACGCGTGCAGTTCTGCGGCCCCGGCGGCGCGGATGCGGTGGAGGCCGCCTTCAAGCTCGTGCGGGCGGCAACCGGACGCACCGGCATGCTGGCCTTCACCGGCTCCTCCCACGGCTTGACCACCACGGCACTCGAGACGCCCCAGGAGGCGGCCGACGTCCGCGTGACGCGGCTGCCCTATCCGCAGGACTACCGCTGCCCGTTCGGCGTCGGCGGCACTGGCGGCGCCGAACTCGCCGCCCGTTGGAGCGAGTGCCTCCTCGACGACCTCGAGTCGGATGCTCCCGGACCCGCCGGAATGATCGTCGAACCCGTACAGAGCGAGGCCGGAGTCATCCCCGCGCCGGACGCCTGGATGCGGCGCATGCGGCAGATCACGGCGGTCCGCTCCATCCCCCTGATCGCCGACGAGGTCCACACCGGTGTGGGTCGCACCGGCGCCTTCTGGGCGGTGGAGCACAGCGGCATCACCCCCGACGTGGTGATCCTCTCCAAGGCCATCGGGGGCAGCCTGCCGCTGGCAGTCCTGGTCTACCGCGACGATCTCGACCTCTGCGAACGCGGCGCCCCCGCCGACACGTTCCGCGGCAACCAACTCGCCCTGGCCGCGGGCACCGCGACGCTCACGTACGTTCGCGAGAACGGTCTCGCCGAGCGCGCGTCGGTGCTGGGAGCGCGGATGCTGTGCCGACTTCGGGATCTGGAGCAGCGGCTTACGTGTGTGGGGGAGGTGCGGGGAAGGGGGTTGATGCTCGGGGTTGAGCTGGTGGATCCCGAGGTGGGGTTTCGGCAGGCTGAGGTCGGTCGGAGCGGGGCTGCCGAGAGCGCGGCCACCGATTCCCACCCTGCTGCTCCTGACCTCGCCGCCGCGGTCCAGCAGGAGTGTCTGCGGCGCGGCCTCATCGTCGAACTCGGTGGCCGCCACGCGAGCGTCGTGCGCCTCGTCCCACCCCTGACCATCAGTGACGAGCAGGCGGACGCGGTGCTCGACCGGCTGTCCGACGCGGTGGAGGCAGCGGCTCGCGGCCACGCCTCGCACGGCCGGACAGGCCCATCGGGTCACGCACACCACCGTCACGGCGATCGCTCCGCCCGCGTGGGACAGCCGGCCGGCCGATGACACGTAACGCGCGAACGCCCAGACCCGCATCGCGACTTGGACCAACCCCGACCCACTGCTCCAGCTCCGGAACGACATCGCACCCCCACCCGACTCATCACCAACCCAGACGCCACAGACCGACGCACTCCCGCACCCCGACATGACCCCGGCCCGCTCTCACGGCCCAGAGCCCGCTCACGAGGAACAGCCTTGAACAGCACCTCCGCACCCGACGGCCCGGTCCACACACCCACCCGAGGCTCCTCCGTCACGGAGGCTTCCCGGACGTCCGAGCCCGGACCGACGACCGTCGCGGTCCCTCGCCCGCAGGAACGGGTTCCGGAACAGGGTCGGGGTCCTCAGGAAGGGAAGACCTCCAGCCGGGGCGACGGCCCAGGTCAGGAACGGGTTCCAGGTCAGGAACGGGTTCAGGGACAGGTTCCTGACCACGGCAGGACCCCCGTGCCGGGAAATCGTCAGAGCATCGACCGGCTGCGGGGCATCCCCACCGAACCCCTGGACCATCCCGACCCGCACACCGCGGCCCAGGCCGCAGCCGTGGAGAACCTCCTCCGTTGCTGGGCGCGCGAAGCCGACCTTCCCGCCCCCGCCGACGGCACCCTCCGCATTCCCCTGCCCGCCAGCGGCACCGCTCTGCTGGCCCCCGTCCACTACTGGTCCCCGACGGGCTGGCACCGCTTCGGCCCTCCCTGCCTGGCTGACGTTCCTCCACAGGCCCCGCCCGTCGACGCCGTCACGGTCGCGGCACTGCTCACCAGGGAGACGTCAGGCGGAAGCCCCGACGCCCGAGCCCTGGCCGCGGTCTCCAGCCCGGCCGCCGTCGCTGAGCCGGCCGCCGTCGCTGAGCCGGCCGCCGCCCGCGCCCCGGCAGGCCAAGCCACCTCCACGCCCCTGGACGCCACCGCCGGCACCGACCTCGTCGCCCGCGTAGCCGACTCCGTGCGCCGCACCGTCACCTTCATCGACGAGCGCAGAAAGCATCCCTCCGACGAGCCCGACCCTTTCCTCGCCGCCGAACAGGCCCTGGTGCTCGGACACCCCCTGCACCCTGCTCCGAAGAGCCGTCAGGGTCTCTCCGAGGCTGAAGCACCTCTCTACTCACCTGAGTTGCGCGGTTCCTTCCCCCTCCACTGGATCGCTGCCGCTCCCTCCGTACTCGCCACCGACTCGGCCTGGACCGAGCGCGGACGCCCCATCCCGGCGCCACAACTCACGGCACGCCTCGCCGAAACCGGACTGCCCCTGCCCGACGGCCACGCGGCCCTGCCGCTCCATCCCTGGCAGTTGCGGGAAGTCCGACACCACCCCGTGACCGCGGCCCTGCTCGACGCCGGACTGCTCAAGGACCTCGGAGCACACGGCTCCGCATGGCACCCCACCTCCTCTGTCCGCACCGTGTATCGCTCCGGTGCCCCCGCCATGCTCAAGCTCTCGCTGGGACTGCGCATCACCAACTCCCGCCGCGAAAACCTCCGTAAGGAACTCCACCGAGGCGTCGAGGTCCACCGTCTTCTGCGCAGCGGGCTCGCCGAGCACTGGCAGGCCGTTCACCCCGGCTTCGACATCGTCCGCGACCCGGCCTGGCTGGCCGTGGACGGGCCGGACGGCAACCCTGTGCCGGGACTCGATGTGATGATCCGGCACAACCCATTCCGCCCCACGGACGACGTCTCCTGCGTCGCCGGGCTCGTCTCGCCCAGGCCTTTCCCCTGGTCGGACAGCAGCACGGGTGGCCGACTGGCCCACCCGTCGGCCACGCGGTCCCGTCTCGCCGACGTCGTCACGCGCCTCGCCGGCCGGACCGGTCGACCGCCGGGTGCCGTCGCCGCCGAGTGGTTCCTGCGCTATCTCGAGCAGGTCGTCCGACCGGTGCTGTGGTTCGACGCGGAGGCGGGCATCGCCCTGGAGGCACATCAACAGAACACGCTGGTCCACCTGGACGGCGACGGTTGGCCCGTGGGAGGCCGTTACCGGGACAACCAGGGCTACTACTTCCGAGAGTCCCGGCGCGCGGAACTCGACACCAGGCTTCCCGGAATCGGCGAGCACAGCGACACATTCGTCTCCGACGAGGTCACCGACGAGCGCTTCGCGTACTACCTCGGCATCAACAACGTCCTCGGTCTCATCGGTGCGTTCGGCTCCCAGCGACTCGCCGACGAACGGCTGCTGCTCGCCGCCTTCCGCCGTTTCCTGAGCGAAGTCGCCTCCGGACCCTCCCGGCTGCGCACGTCGCTGCCTGCCCGCCTGCTCGACTCACCCGTTCTTCGTTGCAAGGCCAACCTTCTGACCCGACTGCATGGCCTCGACGAACTCGTCGGCCCGGTCGACACCCAGTCCGTGTACGTCACCATCGCCAACCCCCTGCACTCGTGATCACCGCCGTGTACCGCGTCAGCGCCGGCACTCCTTCGCTCGTGAACACCGTCAACCCCCTTCATTCCTGAGGAACATGCCCCGACCCGTCTCCTGAGAGGAGCGTCGCCGTGCCTCCCACCGACGCGAGTGCCGACGCCGGTACCGCCCCCGGCACCGATGCCGCAACCCGCACCAACCCCGGCCCGGCTGACCGCCGCACCGCCTTCGAGGCCGGCCCGGGCGTCGCCGGTGCCGATCCCCTCCGGGGTATCGACGCCGATCGAGCTTGGGGCTCCGACAGCGAGGACACCCTCGATCTGCGTCTGCCCGACGAATTCTTCGCGCTCATCGCGAACGAAGCTTCCGACCGCGGTGAGAACCGACGAGGCGTGCACGGTACGGCCGGGCCCGGCTCGGCTTCCCGGGCTTGCGGCGACCTACTCGGCTGCGTCGCCGACTGGGGATGTGTGGCCACGCCCGTGGGGGTGTTCCACCTCGTTCCCGTCCAAGCCGAGCAAGACCTCGCGCTCATCAGCCGCTGGATGAACGACCCCACCGTCGCGGAGTTCTGGCAACTGTCCGGCCACCGGAACTTGGCCGCGGACCACGTGCACGCCCAGCTCGCCGGAGACGGCCGAAGCGTCCCCTGCCTCGGCGTCCTGGACGGCACGCCGATGAGCTACTGGGAGATCTACCGGGCCGACCTCGATCCCCTGGCCCGCCACTATCCCGCCCGACCCCATGACACGGGTATCCATCTCCTCATCGGTGAGGTCACGGACCGCGGACGAGGTATCGGCAGCGCACTGCTCCGAGCCGTCGCTGACCTCGCGCTCGACAAGCGCCCTGCCTGCGCCCGTGTCATCGCCGAACCCGCCATGCGAAACACCCCTTCCGTCTCCGCTTTCCTGAGCGCCGGCTTCCGGTTCTCCGCCGAGGTCGACCTGCCCGACAAGCGGGCCGCCCTCATGGTCCGAGACCGATGCCTGCGCGATCTGATGTGACACAACGTCGCGATGGCGTCACTTTTGGTACACCGCTCGCGCCGACTCGGTTCCCACTCGCGCCGCGCCTTTTTCAAGCCGGAGCGACATCGCTGTGCAGGGCCGGTGCAGCGCCCCGACCGGGCGCCCCTGGACCAGCACTGGCCGCCTGGCCGCCTGTACACCTGCGCGCCCTCGACCGACACCGCTCGACCGGTCGGCACCCGGCAAGTCCGCGCTCATCCAGTCCGCGCCCGACCCCGGCCCGTCTTTGAGTGTTCGACGGGCCCGCGCACAGCCGACCGATCCCGTCCGCAATTGACTGATCTGGACCGAGCCCGACGTACTCCTCTCGCATCCGAATCGATCTCGCCTCCGCGTAGACCGAGACCGACTCTGAATCGCCCAATCCCGACCTCAAGCGAACCCATCCGATCCCCAGCCCCTCCCGCATCCGGCCTTGATCCCGCCCCTCGTCCCCCCTTGGCCTCTCGTTTGTCAGTGGTGGGCCGTAGGGTTGTCGCGCTATGACGAAGCCCTCACTCCCCGAACTCCTGCATGCCGCCGTCTCTGCCGTCGGCGGCACAGAGCGCCCAGGTCAGGTGACCATGGCCGAAGCCGTCGCGGAGGCGATCGACGACGGCTCCCATCTGCTGGTCCAGGCCGGCACCGGCACCGGAAAGTCGCTGGGCTATCTCGTGCCCGCGCTCGCGCACGGGGAGAGGGTCGTCGTGGCCACCGCCACCCTGGCCCTGCAGCGCCAGCTCGTGGAGCGGGACCTCCCACGCACGGTCGACGCGCTGCATCCTCAGCTCCGCCGCCGCCCGGAGTTCGCGATGCTCAAGGGCAGGTCGAACTACCTGTGTCTGCACCGTCTCCATGAGGGAGTGCCGCAGGACGAGGAAGAGGGCCTCTTCGACCAGTTCGAGGCGGCAGCGCCCACCAGCAAGCTGGGCCAGGACCTGCTGCGACTTCGCGAGTGGTCGGACGACACGGAGAACGGCGACCGCGACGACCTCACCCCGGGCGTCTCCGACCGGGCCTGGGCCCAGGTGTCGGTGTCGTCCCGGGAGTGCCTGGGCGCCACGAAGTGCGCGTACGGCGCGGAGTGCTTCGCCGAGATGGCCCGTGAGCGCGCCAAGCTCGCCGAGGTCGTCGTCACCAACCACGCGCTCCTCGCCATCGACGCCATCGAGGGCGCCCCTGTGCTCCCGCAGCACGAGGTGCTGATCGTCGACGAGGCGCACGAACTGGTCTCCCGGGTCACCGGAGTGGCCACCGGCGAGCTCACCCCTGGGCAGGTCAACCGCGCGGTGCGCCGGGCGGCGAAGCTCGTCAACGAGAAGGCCGCCGACCAGCTCCAGACCGCCGCCGAGGGCTTCGAGCGGCTGATGGAACTCGCGCTGCCGGGCCGCCTGGAGGAGATCCCGGAAGACCTCGGCTACGCCCTCATGGCGCTGCGTGACGCCGCCCGGACAGTCATCTCCGCCATCGGCGCCACTCGCGACAAGTCCGTCCAGGACGAGGACTCCGTACGCAAGCAGGCTCTGGCTTCTGTCGAGAGCGTGCACGACGTGGCCGAGCGGATCACCAACGGCTCCGAGTGGGATGTCGTCTGGTACGAACGGCACGACCGCTTCGGCGCCTCCCTGCGCGTGGCCCCCATGTCCGTGTCGGGCCTGCTGAGGGAGAAGCTCTTCGCGGACCGCTCCGTCGTCCTGACCTCGGCGACCCTGAAGCTGGGCGGCGACTTCAACGGCGTCGGCGCTTCCCTGGGACTGTCCCCCGAGGGCACCGAAGGAGACGACCTCCCGCAGTGGAAGGGCGTCGACGTCGGCTCGCCCTTCGACTACCCGAAGCAGGGCATCCTCTATGTCGCCAAGCACCTCTCGCGCCCCGCGCGGGACGGCGACCGCGCGGACATGCTCGACGAGCTCACGGAACTGATCCAAGCGGCCGGCGGTCGCACCCTGGGCCTGTTCTCCTCGATGCGGGCCGCCCAGCTCGCCGCCGAGGAACTGCGGTCCCGTATCCCCGAGTTCCCGATCCTTCTCCAGGGCGAGGAGACCCTTGGTGAGCTGATCAAGAACTTCGCGGCAGACCCGAAGACATGCCTGTTCGGCACGCTGTCGCTCTGGCAGGGAGTCGACGTCCCCGGCCCCAGTTGTCAGCTGGTCGTCATGGACAAGATCCCGTTCCCACGCCCCGACGACCCACTCATGAGCGCCCGGCAGAAGGCGGTGGAGGACGCGGGCGGCAACGGCTTCATGGCGGTCGCCGCCACGCACGCGGCGCTGCTCATGGCGCAGGGCGCCGGCCGTCTCGTACGGGCGTCGGGTGACCGGGGTGTGGTCGCCGTACTGGATCAGCGGCTCGCCACCGCACGGTACGGGAGCTATCTCAAGGCGTCGCTGCCCGACTTCTGGTACACGACGGACCGTAATCAGGTCCGGAAGTCGCTGGCCTCGATCGACGCGACGGCGAAGTCGGCGGAAGCGGAGTAGGGGTGTGGGGTGGCCTGACCGTCGCTGGTCAGGCCACCCCACACCCCACGCCCGGCGAAGGCATCGGTCGCCTGGACCGCCGTAAGGCGCCCGCACAGCACTGGGCCCCGGAACCGGCGCAGGGGTCCCGGGGCCCGGTCAGAGGGCGAACCATCGACGTGGTCCGCCCGCCGCAGCCGTCACACGCGGCGCAGAACTGCCACCACCTTGCCGAGGATGGTCGCGTCGTCGCCGGGGATCGGCTCGTACGCGGCGTTGTGCGGGAGCAGCCAGACGTGGCCGTCCTCGCGCTTGAAGCGCTTGACGGTGGCCTCGCCGTCGAGCATCGCGGCCACGATGTCGCCGTTCTCGGCGACGGGCTGACGGCGGACCGTGACCCAGTCGCCGTCGCAGATGGCGGCCTCGATCATGGAGTCGCCCACGACCTTCAGGACGAACAACTCGCCGTCACCGACGAGCTGTCGGGGGAGCGGGAACACGTCCTCGACGGATTCCTCGGCGAGGATCGGGCCACCGGCGGCGATACGTCCCACCAGTGGGACGTAGGACGCGGCGGGCTTGCCGGCGGTGTCCGTGGGCTGCGCGGAGGCGGCCTGGTCGGAGCCGCGCACCTCGTATGCGCGTGGGCGGTGCGGGTCGCGGCGCAGGAAGCCCTTGCGCTCCAGTGCCATGAGTTGGTGTGCGACCGAGGAGGTGCTGGAGAGGCCGACGGCCTGTCCGATCTCCCGCATCGACGGCGGGTAGCCGCGCCGCTGCACGGAGTCCCTGATGACCTCGATCACCCGGCGCTGGCGGTCGGTGAGCCCCGAGCTGTCCGCCCGGATGCCTGGCGGTCGGCCCGGCAGGGAGCGCTTGTGCCCCTCGGGATTCGTGGCTTCGTTCATCGCATGCACCGGCTCGAGTCGGCCCTGGGAGCGGTCCTGGGCAGTGATGGTGGCACTGTCTGCGGTGGTGGTCACGTCGGCCCCTCTCGATGGTCTCCCTGCTGGACAACGGTAGTTGCTTTCGAAAGGTTGCGCCAAACACACGTTCGAGTGAAAAATCGCGGATTGCCTGCCGCGATCGTGTGTCTGGGTGTATGGCTAACGTGATGTCCGGCGGACAAAAGGGCCCTTTGTCGTACTCTTCACCGCCGAGGTGGGGACCTCGTGGGTTGTTGCCCCAGTCTGCCATCCGGTGCTCCGGCGACGGGGTCCCGGTCCTCATCTGTGCGGGAGCCCCACGTCCCCTCCGTGCGGTGCCCACGGTATCTCCGCATGCGCCGCAGCGGTACGCCTGTGCATGAGCGTCCCCGGCGTGGCGGCGTGGTCGTGCGGCACATGCCAATACGGGCGGGACACGCGCGTACGGCGTGTTTATGGAGCCGATCCCTACATCTAGTGCTTGGATTGCTACAGCAGCCCAGAAGTTGTGGTCCCTCGGGTCTTCGGACCCTCGGCGATCGCCTATGCTTGGGGCTGCTTCGAGGGGCCCAAGAGGCCCAGCGAGGCTATTGATTCTGCTGTGAGGAGGGTTGGGACTTCATGCACTGCCCCTTCTGCAGGCACCCCGACAGCCGCGTCGTCGACAGTCGTACGACCGACGACGGCACGTCGATCCGCAGGCGCCGCCAGTGTCCGGACTGCTCCCGTCGTTTCACGACCGTGGAGACGTGCTCGCTCATGGTGGTCAAGCGGTCCGGGGTCACCGAGCCTTTCAGTCGTACCAAGGTCATCAACGGTGTGCGCAAGGCATGCCAGGGACGACCTGTCACCGAGGACGCGCTCGCCCAACTCGGCCAACGGGTCGAGGAGGCGGTGCGGGCCACCGGAAGCGCCGAGCTGACCACCCATGACGTGGGGCTGGCCATACTCGGCCCGTTGCAGGAGCTCGACCTGGTCGCCTATCTGCGATTCGCCTCCGTCTACCGGGCGTTCGACACGCTCGAGGACTTCGAGGCCGCCATCGTGGAGCTCAGGCAATCGGCGGGACGCCCCGTCGCGGACGACGAGGACCGCGAAGGTGCTGTCACGGGGAGCCAGGGAGACGACCGCGGGTCGGGAGAGGCCGTTCAGGTCCCCGAGCCCGCAGGCGCCGCCGACTGATCGGCGGGCCGGGCCCGGTCGGAGACACCGGGGTCGGCCGGACGGCGGCGAACCAAGACCTGTTGCGGGCGGCAGCGAGAAGGTGCCCGCAACACCAGACAGAACACCGTGCCACGGGAACATCGTGGCACTTCAGGGCGTTTTAGCCCGTAGAGGGAGGCGGCATGACAGAGACGGCGAGCGGTCCGGCACGGAGTTCCCGCGCCAAGGGCACCAAGGCGACCAAGGGACTGCGTATCGAGCGCATCCACACCACCCCCGGCGTGCACCCGTACGACGAGGTGGCCTGGGAGCGCCGTGACGTCGTCATGACCAACTGGCGCGACGGCTCGGTCAACTTCGAGCAGCGTGGCGTCGAGTTCCCCGACTTCTGGTCGGTGAACGCGGTCAACATCGTCACCAGCAAGTACTTCCGCGGTGCCGTGGGCACCCCGCAGCGCGAGACCGGCCTCAGGCAGCTGATCGACCGCATCGTGAAGACGTATCGGAAGGCCGGTGAGGACTACAAGTACTTCGCCTCGCCCGCCGACGCCGAGATCTTCGAGCACGAGCTGGCGTACGCCCTCCTGCACCAGATCTTCAGCTTCAACAGCCCCGTCTGGTTCAACGTCGGAACCCCGCAGCCGCAGCAGGTCTCCGCGTGCTTCATCCTGGCCGTCGACGACTCCATGGAGTCGATCCTCGACTGGTACAAGGAAGAGGGCATGATCTTCAAGGGCGGCTCCGGTGCCGGCCTGAACCTCTCCCGGATCCGCTCCTCCAAGGAGCTGCTGTCCTCCGGCGGCAACGCCTCGGGTCCCGTCTCCTTCATGCGCGGTGCCGACGCCTCCGCGGGAACGATCAAGTCCGGTGGTGCCACCCGTCGCGCCGCCAAGATGGTCATCCTCGACGTCGACCACCCCGACATCGAGGACTTCATCGAGACCAAGGTGAAGGAAGAGGAGAAGATCCGCGCCCTGCGTGACGCGGGCTTCGACATGGACCTGGGCGGCGACGACATCACGTCGGTCCAGTACCAGAACGCCAACAACTCGGTCCGTGTGAACGACACGTTCATGAAGGCCGTGGAGACGGGCGGCAAGTTCGGCCTGACATCCCGTATGACCGGCGAGGTCATCGAAGAGGTCGACGCCAAGAGCCTGTTCCGCAAGATGGCCGAGGCGGCCTGGGCCTGCGCCGACCCGGGCATCCAGTACGACGACACCATCAACCACTGGCACACCTGCCCGGAGTCCGGCCGTATCAACGGCTCGAACCCCTGCAGCGAGTACATGCACCTGGACAACACGTCCTGCAACCTCGCCTCGCTGAACCTGATGAAGTTCCTCAAGGACGACGGCAAGGGTCACCAGTCCTTCGAGGTCGAGCGCTTCGCCAAGGTCGTCGAGCTCGTCATCACCGCGATGGACATCTCCATCTGCTTCGCGGACTTCCCGACGCAGAAGATCGGTGAGAACACGCGCGCGTTCCGCCAGCTCGGCATCGGCTACGCCAACCTCGGCGCCCTGCTGATGGCGACCGGCCACGCGTACGACTCGGACGGCGGCCGCGCCCTCGCCGGTGCCATCACCTCGCTGATGACCGGCACGTCGTACAAGCGTTCCGCCGAACTCGCCGCGGTCGTCGGCCCGTACGACGGCTACGCCCGCAACGAGCAGCCGCACCTGCGGGTCATGAAGCAGCACGCGGACGAGAACACCAAGGCCGTCCGCGTGGACGACCTGGACACGCCGATCTGGGCCGCCGCCACGGAGTCCTGGCAGGACGTGCTGCGCGTCGGTGAGAAGAACGGTTTCCGTAACGCCCAGGCGTCCGTCATCGCCCCGACCGGCACCATCGGTCTCGCGATGTCCTGCGACACCACCGGCCTCGAGCCCGACCTCGCCCTGGTCAAGTTCAAGAAGCTGGTCGGCGGCGGCTCGATGCAGATCGTCAACGGCACCGTTCCGCAGGCCCTGCGCCGCCTGGGGTACCAGGAGGAGCAGATCGAGGCGATCGTTGCCCACATCGCCGAGAACGGCAATGTCGTCGACGCTCCGAGTCTCAAGCCCGAGCACTACGAGGTCTTCGACTGCGCGATGGGCGAGCGCTCCATCTCCGCGATGGGCCACGTCCGGATGATGGCCGCTATCCAGCCCTGGATCTCCGGCGCGCTCTCCAAGACGGTCAACCTGCCGGAGACGGCGACCGTCGAGGACGTCGAAGAGGTCTACTTCGAGGCATGGAAGATGGGCGTCAAGGCGCTCGCCATCTACCGCGACAACTGCAAGGTCGGCCAGCCCCTCTCCGCCAAGACCAAGGAGAAGCCCGCGACGGACGCTGTCACGGCGAAGGCCGAGGCGACCATCCGCGAGACGGTCGAGAAGGTCGTCGAGTACCGCCCGGTTCGCAAGCGCCTCCCCAAGGGCCGTCCCGGCATCACGACGTCCTTCACGGTCGGCGGCGCCGAGGGCTACATGACCGCCAACTCCTACCCGGACGACGGTCTCGGCGAGGTCTTCCTGAAGATGTCCAAGCAGGGCTCCACCCTCGCGGGCATGATGGACGCCTTCTCCATCGCGGTGTCCGTCGGTCTCCAGTACGGCGTGCCGCTGGAGACGTACGTCTCCAAGTTCACCAACATGCGCTTCGAGCCGGCCGGTATGACGGACGACCCGGACGTGCGGATGGCGCAGTCGATCGTCGACTACATCTTCCGTCGCCTGGCGCTCGACTTCCTGCCCTTCGAGACGCGTTCCGCGCTCGGCATCCACTCCGCCGAGGAGCGTCAGCGCCACCTGGAAACCGGTTCGTACGAGCCGTCCGACGACGAGATGGACGTCGAGGGGCTGGCCCAGTCGGCGCCGCGCGCCCAGGAGCTGAAGGCCGTCGTCACCCCCAAGGCCGAGGTCGAGGCGGCCAAGCCCGCCCCGAAGCAGGCCCACACCAGCGCCGAGCTGGTGGAGATGCAGCTGGGCATCCAGGCCGACGCCCCGCTCTGCTTCTCCTGCGGTACCAAGATGCAGCGGGCCGGTTCCTGCTACATCTGCGAGGGTTGCGGCTCGACCAGCGGTTGCAGCTGAATGTGAGCGCCGTCCAGGCGTGAAGTGACTGCCAGAGGCGGGGAGTCGGCGAATTGCCGGCTCCCCGCCCGGCTGTCAGCGCCTCATGTCGCCAGGTCGGTCTCGCTCATGGATTCTCCGTCCCTTGCCGGTTCGGGGATATGAGGGCATGAGCGCGCAGCCTTCCGGTGAGCAAGGTGGCCATCCCCTTGTTCGAGCACGCGCTCCGCCTGCACCAATGGACGCCGCACGCACCCCTTCACCGTGACGGTCGTCGACGTCGGGCACGTGTGCCGCGGCCGGCCGATGACCTGGTCGGAGTCGACGTCACCCGTATCCTCGACGCGTGCTTTGCCCGTCCGGACGCCGATCCCGGGGACCTGGTCGGAGCGGGTGACGGGCTGAGGCCGGGGCCACGTGGTGGAGGCGCTGTGCGACCTTGCCGACGAGCATCCGGACGTACGGCCCTGGCTGTTGCGCGCAGCAGCCGACGGGGACCAACTCAACGGCTGCTGCCCAGGCAGGGTCGCGGAGGTGGTGGGTCTGCGCGACGCCACGTCACGGCAGGCACCCGACATTCACCGAACGGTTCTTCATCGCCGGGATGCTGGCCAGGAGCCAGGAGCCAGGAGCCAGGAGCCAGGAGCCAGGAGCCGGGGTTCGGAGACACGGAGAGACTCTGTCGGTCCCGCCGAGCGGTGGACGGCGTTGCGTCGCGCCTGTCTCGCACTGCTCGACCGTGAGGACTGGTGCGAGACTGCCCGAGCCGGACTCGTTGCCGGTCACGGGCAGTTGGTGTGGCTCGCGAGGGTCGCGGCGGACTTGGAGCTCAAAGGGCTGGGGCTCAGGGGTCCGGGCATCGGCACCCCTTGATCAGGGCCGGTGTGCCTGCCCCATGGCCCGCGTGTACCCGGCGGGGTCGTCCTCGAAGCCGTGGGTGCCGGGGTGCAGCTCCCACGTTCCGGACCCGTCCCGCACGAATTCCGCGACCGTCGCCGCGGTCGCCCCGAGGACACTGCCGAAGTTGTCCTCGGTGAGCACGGTGTATCCCTCGCGGATCCGCAGCGCCGGGTTGAGCACGCCGACGAACGTCCGGTCCACGGAGCGCTGTTGGATGACGACACCGACGACCACGCGCGCGTACCGGCTGTCGAGCCGGTTGAGCTCCAGGGTCATGACCTCGTCCCAGCCGAAGCCCTTGCCGTCCTTGCTGTCCCGGTTGAGGGTGATGGTGCCGTCGGGGGAGCGGCTGTCGAAGTGGACCACATAGGCGGGATCGCCGTACGGATCCGCCTCCAGATACGTTGCGGCGACGATGTCCAGATCGGTGGCAGCGCTCCCCACCGGACTCGGATCCCACTTCAGCGAGACCTCGACCTTGCGGATCCCCTTGTTGAGGGCGTTCACCAGGTTTCCCCTTCCCCGTGTCCACGGTCCGAACTGCCAGGCAGTCGGAGCCGGTTGTCCATCCTGCCACGCGCGCGTACCGCCCGCGGCAGAGATCTCTGGCGGAGCGTGACCTGGGCCACGCTGCGTGGCCTTACGATGGCGCGGTGCTGGTCAAGTGGATTCGCTGCACCGTGGTGGACCGCCGCGGCTTCGAGCGCGGGCAGCGGAAATGGGCGGGGCTTCTGGGGGAGCCGGGGTTTCGGGGACAGGGCGGAGGCTGGAGCCGGGGGCGGCCCGGAGTGGCGCACATCTTCTCCTTCTGGGAGAGCCGTTCCTTCTACGACTCCTTCATGGCCCGTTCCCACGACCGGCTTGCGTCCACGCAGTCGGGCACGTTCAAGGACGCGCAGGTCAAGCTCTTCGACTACCGCTTCGACGTGAAGACCGGCTTTGAACCGCGTTTCACGGACACCGACCTGGTACGGGTCGCCCACTGCCGGGTCCACGGGGAGCGCGCCGAGCACTTCTCGCTGATGCAGGAGAAGGTCTGGAATCCCGCGATGGCCGGCTCGCCCGGCATGATCCGCGGTCTGTTCGGTGAGGCGCCGGGCCACGAGTTCCTGGTGCTGTCGATGTGGCAGTCGGCCGCCGAGCACGGCAAGTACCGCACGGAGCGAGTCGAGCGCCTCGCGCTGCGCGCCCAGACGGAGGCGGACGTGGCGTCCTTGACGGGCGACATCGTGGAGCTGGAGCCGAGCTGGACGGTTTGAAAACCGGACTGTTAATCGTGCGCCCTGGTGTGGCCCATGGTGCAGGAAATGTGTGACCTACGCCGTATGGAGGCCGTACGGGTGCTCGATCGGCCCTCACTCGATCTAGGGTCTTGGCATGGCACGACCACGGCGCATCGTCCTTGTCCGGCACGGCGAGTCAACGGGCAATGTTGATGACACCGTGTACGAACGCGAGCCAGACCACGCTCTGGCACTGACCGAGCGGGGCTGGCAGCAGGCGGAGGAGACCGGCAAACGACTGCGAGAGGTGTTCGGTCGCGAGCGGATCAGCGTGTACGTCTCCCCGTACCGCCGCACCCACGAGACGTTCCGCGCCTTCCACCTCGACCCCGAGCTCGTACGCGTGCGTGAGGAGCCCCGGCTGCGTGAGCAGGACTGGGGAAACTGGCAGGACGGTGACGACGTACGCCTGCAGAAGGCCTACCGGGACGCCTACGGCCACTTCTTCTACCGCTTCGCCCAGGGAGAGTCCGGGGCCGACGTGTACGACCGGGTCGGCGGCTTCCTGGAGAGCCTGTTCCGCAGCTTCGAGGCCCCCGATCATCCACCGAACGTCCTGCTGGTGACCCACGGCCTCGCGATGCGCCTGTTCTGCATGCGCTGGTTCCACTGGACCGTCGCGGAATTCGAGTCCCTGTCGAATCCGGGGAACGCGGAGATGCGGATGCTCGTTCTCGGGGACGACGGCAGGTACGCGATCGACCGGCCTTTCGAACGTTGGCGTGACCCGGAGCCCTACGGGATCACCGGATAGAGTGGCAGAGCGATGACCGCTGACTCCTCTCCCGACGGGCGCCTGGACCGCGCCCTGTCCAGCCTGCGCGGACTCGCGGTCGGGGACGCGCTGGGCTCACAGTTCTTCGTGCCGGTGAACTACCCGCTGCTGAAGCGCCGCGAGCTGCCGCCCGAGCCCTGGCAGTGGACGGACGACACCGAGATGGCCTGCTCCGTGGTGGCCGTCCTGGGCGCCCACCACCGGATCGACCAGGACGCGCTGGCCCACTCCTTCGCCCACCATCACGACTTCGACCGTGGCTACGGCCCCGCCGTCAACCGTCTGCTGCGACTGGTCCGGGAGGGCGGCGACTGGCGTGAGCTCGCCGCCGCGCTCTTCAACGGGCAGGGGTCCTGGGGCAACGGAGCCGCGATGCGGATCGCCCCCCTGGGAGCCTGGTACGCGGACGACCCGGAGCAGGCGGTCCACCAGGCGGAGATCTCCGCCTACCCCACGCATCAGCACCGCGAGGCCGTGGTGGGCGCCATGGCCGTCGCCGCAGCGGCCTCGTTGGCCGCGGCCCCCGGAGGGCCGCCCGGCCCTGAGACCCTCCTCGACGGAGTCATCGCGCTGGTCCCGAAGAGCGCCGTAGGAGCGGGCCTGCGACGCGCCCGCGACATGCTCGACTACGGGGACGCGGGAACGGTCGCGGCCGTGCTGGGCTGCGGACGCCGCACGACGGCTCATGACACGGTGCCCTTCGCCCTCTGGTCGGCAGCCCGGTCCCTCGGGGACTACGAGGAGGCGTTCTGGTCGACCGCTCAGGTGGGCGGCGACGTGGACACGACCTGCGCCATCGTGGGCGGGGTGATCGCCGGGGGTAAGGCGGGGACACCGCCTGCCGCGTGGGTGGAGCGCACCGAGGCGCTGCCGGAGTGGGTGTCGGCCGCCGTCTGAGGCCTCGCTGCATCCACCTGCATGAAACTCTCTGTGCATGCCGGGAACTCTGTGTGACCGTGCGCTCGTTGTCGTGGCAACCGCTGTGTGAGCCATGGGGGCGCGCAGACAGGTGACACACGAGGGGCGCAGGGGGTGGTCATGCGGTTCATGTCGATGTTCGCGGTCCTGCCGGCCGTGTTGGCCATCGTGACCGGAGCGTGGGCCGTACGACGACGCGCCGCCTGCGTCTCGTCGCCTCCCGTGCGCGGAGTGCGGATGGCCGGAGCGTCGTCCTCGCCGTCGGCTCACTGGACGAGGTCCGGCCATCCGCGACCCTGCGAGGCCCTGGTGGAGTCAGCCGACTCCGGGGCCCGCCGTGCCCGCGAGCGCCTCCAGGTCGCTCTTGCGGACCCGGATGACCAACGAGGCGGTGGCCAGGGCGAGTACGGCCATCAAGGCCGCGGCGACGAATCCCGTCGAGATGCCCTGGGTGAGCACTTCGTGTCCCCAGGGCGCGGGCAGCTCGTGGGTCTTGGCGAACTCCGCCTTCTGCTCAGGCGAAGCGTCGGCCATGAACTGCGGCAGCTGCTTCTCCGCCTCGTTCTTGCTGGCCGTGCCGAACACCGTCGTCAGGATGGACAGACCGAGCGACCCGCCCACCTGCTGCGTGGCGTTGAGCAGTCCGGATGCCGCACCCGCCTCGTGCGGGGCGACCCCGGAGACAGCGGTGATGGTCAACGTGACGAAGTTGAGGCCCATGCCGAAACCGAAGACCAGCATCGGACCGAGTACTCCGCCGGCGTACGAGCTGTCGGAGCTGATGAGGGTCTGCCAGAACAGTCCGATCATCGAGAGCGCCGAACCGACGATCATGAACGGCTTGGGTCCGAGGACCGGCAGGAACCGTTGGGACAGGCCCGCGCCGAGGGCGATCACGACCGTCACAGGCAGGAAGGCGAGACCTGCCTCGATCGGGGTGTACCCCAGCACGTTCTGCACGAAGAGCACGATGTAGAAGAACATGCCGAACATCGCCGCGGCCAGGCTCAGCATGATCACGTACGTGCCCGAGCGATTGCGGTCGGCGAACATCCTCAGTGGTGTGATCGGCTCCTTCGCCCGGGTCTCGATGAAGACGAAGGCGACCAGCAGCACGATCGCCGCGCCGAACGAGCCGATGGCCAGACTGTCCCGCCAGCCCTGGTCCGCCGCGCGGATGAAACCGTAGACGAGGGACGCCATGCCCGCCGTCGAGGTCAGTGCGCCGGCGATGTCGAAGCGGCCGGTGTGCCGTTCGGAGTCGCTGATGTACAGCGGCGTGAGGACGGCGATCAGGACACCGATCGGCACATTGACGAAGAGCACCCAGCGCCAGTCGAGCCACTCGGTGAGCATGCCGCCCGCGAGCAGGCCGATCGCGCCGCCGCCCGCGGAGACCGCGGCGAACACTCCGAAGGCCCTGTTCCGTTCCGGGCCTTCGGGGAACGTGGTGGTGATGAGGGCCAGCGAGGTGGGCGACGCGATCGCGCCACCGACGCCCTGCAGGACGCGTGCGGCCAGCAACTGCCAGGGCTCCTGGGCGAGTCCGCCGAGCAGCGAGGCGAAGGTGAACAGCAGGATGCCGGCCGTGAAGACCCGGCGTCGGCCGAGGATGTCACCGGCTCGGCCGCCCAGGAGCAGCAGCCCGCCGAAGGTGAGTGTGTACGCGCTGACGACCCAGGTGAGGTCGGTGGTGCTGAACTTGAGAGCGTCTTGAATGTGCGGGAGGGCGATGTTCACAATCGTCGCGTCGAGGACCACCATGAGTTGGCAGGCCGCGATGACGGCGAGCGCGATGCCGGGGTGTCCTTCCCGGCGGGCCGCACCTGGCTTCCGTTCCTTGATCAACTGAGAGGTTGTCACTATGGGTCCCCCACAAGTGCGTTAGTGAACGCTCGCGTTCACTGTCGCGTCAACCGTAGTGAGTCCCTCATAGTGAACGCAAGCGTTCACTTAGGTTCTCGTCATGCGGCGCATCCCCCCGTCGTCGCCGCGCACCGTCCCCGTATCCCCGGAATCCCCGCTTCCTCTGCTCGCTGGAGTCACTCAGATGGTTACCTCGCGCTGGACGGCCGCCCCCGCTCAGGCGGCCTCCCTCCGTCGGCGCGGCGCCGTGCTCGAACGCGCGATCCTCGATGCCGCGCTGGAACAGCTCAGTACGGTCGGCTGGAAAGGCCTCACGATGGAGGGCGTCGCCGCCGGCGCCCAGACCGGAAAGGCCGCGGTCTACCGGCGCTGGCCGTCCAAGGAGGACCTCGTCGCCGATGCCCTGCAGTCCGGGCTGCCGATCATCGAGACGGCTCCCGATCTCGGCAGCGTGCGCGAGGACCTCCTCGAGTTGTGCCGGCAGGCGCGTGAGGCGATGTACTCACGCCCCGGCTTCGCGCTCCGTGCCGTGATTCACGAATGCGACCCCATCCAGGCGGAGCGTTTCCATGGCGTGATCTTCGACGGGGTCGTCGAGCCGACCATCCGGTTGCTCCGTGAGGTCATCACCCGTGGAATCGTGCGTCAAGAGGTCCGCTCCGACGCGGCGAACAGCTACGTCTTCGATGCCATACCGGCGATGATGATGTACCGATCGAAGATGTGCGGAAGCGAATGGAATGATCGGGATCTTGAGGAGATGATCGACCAGTTGATGGTTCCCCTGCTGCGGACGAGTGACGGCTGAACGTGGCTCGGGCCGGGGGCGACAGGGCTGGGGGGAACCGGGGTGTCGCCCGGTGATCCAGGCGGCGTACGCTAAGGGCGCCATGCCGTACGAACCACCTACACACACTGTCGAGCGCTCCCTCCGTGCCACGACCGGAGCGAAGGTCATTGCCGGTGTCGACGAGGTGGGGCGCGGCGCGTGGGCCGGCCCCGTCACCGTCTGCGCGGCGATCACCGGACTGCGCCGACCCCCCGAAGGCCTCACCGACTCCAAGCTGCTCACCGTCAAACGGCGCACCGCGCTCGATGTGGAGCTCCGGAAGTGGGTGACGTCGTACGCCCTCGGGCACGCCTCCCCGGAGGAGATCGACTCCCTGGGCATGACGGCCGCCTTGCGACTGGCGGCGGTCCGCGCCCTGGAGGTCCTGCCGGTCCGGCCGGACGCCGTGATCCTCGACGGCAAGCACGACTATCTCGGGGTCCCCTGGAAGGTCCGTACGGTGATCAAGGGTGACCAGTCGTGCGTGGCTGTCGCGGCGGCCTCGGTGATCGCCAAGGTTCACCGCGACAAAATGATGGCCGAACTGGGTATCGACCATGCAGACTTCGGTTTTGCGGACAATGCCGGGTATCCGTCGCCCGTGCACAAGGCCGCACTGGAGGAGCGGGGACCCACCCCGTACCACCGGATGTCGTGGGCGTATCTTGATGCGCTGCCCCAGTGGCGGCACCTGAAGAAGGCCCGCAGCTGGGCAGACGGAGGCGTTCCGGAGATCGAAGGCCAACTCGGATTCGATTTCTGACCGTTCCGCTCGCCCTCATGTGCCACCCGCCGACGCGAGTCGCACCAACGTTTGATAGAAGTCAGCCATGCCTCTCCTTCCCGAGGAGCCTCAGATTCACGAGAGTGCCCAGGGTCCCCGCGCCACTTCGGCCAGTGGCCGTACCGCGCCGACCCCCCGTCCCGTACCCGGCCCCCGGCCCGCGGCGCATCCGCGTCCCGGCCGTCCCGGCCCCCTCCGGCCCACGCCTCCGGTGCAACGCACGCCGCATGACGTGGCCGCCAAGCCCGGACCGTCGGGTCCGGCCGCCCACACCGCCGCCGCTCCGGCTCCGGTATCCCCGCAGATCCAGCTGATCCCGGCCTCCGCCGAAGGCGCGCTCGACGCCGCCGAGGAAGCCGTGGACCTGCTGCTGGATTCGGGTCGTGCCCCCGGCGAGGTGCTGGTGGTCACCACCGGCGAGCAGCACCCGTGGGCCACCCACGAGCTGACCTTCGGCGAAGCCTCCTACTGGGCCCAGCACGACGCGGGCGACGACGTCTTCTACGCCGACGCCGTCGCAGTGGGCCGTGCCACCACGCGCCCCGTGGTCGTGGTCGCCGTCAACAGCGGTCCCGACTCCTCTGTCGCGACCGTTCTGCCCCTGGCGCTTGGCCGGGCCGGCGCCCAGCTGATCGTCTGCGGTGACCCGCAGCAGATCAACTCGGTGCTGGGCGCGGGCGTCTGAGCCCGTCCCCGCACGTCCGGGGGACGCGGGGGTGACGAAGGCGCCGCTTCGGCGGCACCTGCACAGAGGCGGGTTTGTCGTGCGCGGACGATCGTGGGGATGGTCCGTGCGCGTCTGCCCTCACTCGAGTGCATCCTGAGGCCGTGGGGGAGTTGTGCCGTGGCCCGCAGCGCAGGATCGAGGTAGGGCCGGCGATCGCTGGGCGGGCCTTCCGATGCTCCTCGCGTCCGCCGGTCGTACGCCGCACCAAGGCGTGTGCCGTGCGAAGTCGAGTGCCGTACGCGGCTGATCGCGACGCGAACCGGAGCGATCCGTGGGCATGCTCAGCCGGACCGCTCCATCGACTCGGGCTCGGAGTGTTCCCCGACCTCTGATCCGCGAGGGCCGGCCGGGGTTCTCCGTGGTTCTTCAGCGGGCTGCCGCGCGGCGCAGGACTTCCGAGGCGGCACCGCCGGTACGGGGCAGCGGGGGCGGCGCCTCGGAGAGGGCGAAGGGCTCCGGTGACGATTCGGAGTTGGGGCGGCGGCCGCCGCGGCCCTCGCCGAGAACCTGCCAGCCGTCACGGGTCAGCGTGATGTACGCGCCGCAGCGCAGCCCGTGCAGCGTGCAGGCGTCCCGCAGGCCCCACATCCACGCGCCGTCCTCTTCCGTCCAACGCGCGTCGCCGTCCCGGCAGTAGAGCAGCACGGCGGTACGCACCGGAGTGCGGCGCCGCAGGTCGTGCGGGATGACCCGGCGCAGTTGTGCGAGCAGCGTGTTGCGGAACATCCAGCCGTCGGCCGGCGCCGGGCGTCGGGTGAACGATGCACTCGCGCGCAGCCGCTCGTCCGGATCTAGCACGGCCACGATCGCGGTCGCCGGCTTCGGGCGATGCCGGGAGTGCAGTCCGCTGACGACCTCCCGGGGGTTGCGCAGCAGGGGGATTCCGGCTGCGGCCCACTCCGAGGGTTCGAGCATGCGGGTCAGCGGGTTGTTGGATGCGGCGGACAGGTCGGCAGACGTCGACGTGGATGCCGCGGAGGACGGAGCGAATCCGAAGGTCACGGTCCTCCCTTCGGCTACGCGCCCACACTGCGGGCGGGGTCGGATTCGGGGGAACGCACGCCGCAGCAGAGCCCTACCGGACCACGGGCGAGCCGTGCGGGGAGCGGACTTCAATTCTTCCTGTCGAACTTGGTTGCGGCAACGAGCAATTGGGGCCACCGACCGGAATCTGGCGGTGTGTGGTTTATATCCCTACCCGGCGAAGCGCCGTGTGACGCCCGAGGCATCCGCGCACCTCAGAGAGGTGCGGACTCCCGAGGTACCAGGCAGCCGGTGTGTGCCGTCGGAGACCGGGTTCCGCGACGCGGCGTCATCAACCCTGCACGGCCAGCACCAGCGGCAGCACCCCCTGCGCACCGGCCCGCCGGAGCATCCGGGCGACCACCGCGAGGGTCCAGCCCGTCTCGGTGAAGTCGTCCACGAGGAGGACGGGACCCCCGGCCTCGGCCAGCGCGGTGGACAGGGCGGGCGGCACAACGAGGGCTCCGTCGAGTGCCTTGAGACGCTGGGCGCTGTTGCTCCGGGACAGCGGGGGCGCTTCGCCCGCGTACTCCACCGACCCCAGCAGCGGCAGTCGCCCGACCTCCGCGATGCGCGCACCGAGGGAGTTGATCAGCTGAGGCCGGGTGCGCGAGGGGACGGTGACGACACCGACGGGCCGCGGCGGGGCGTCCGGCGTCCCCGAAGCCCAGCCGCCCGGGCCCCTGGCCCAGTCGGTCAGCACGCCCACGACCGCCTTCGCGATGTCGTCGGGCACCGGACCGTCCGGGGCATGGGGGGCGAACATCGGGCGCAGCCGGTTTCCCCATCCGATGTCCGACAGGCGGCCCAACGCCCGTCCGGGTGCGGTCTGTTCGCCTGCCGGGATGCGCCCCTTCAGCTCGACACCGATCGCCGGCAGCCCGGTCGGCCACATGCGGCGCGGCTCGACCTCGACACCTGCCCGGCCCAGGTCGACGCGTGCGGCGTCCAGTGCGGCCGTCGACGTGTCCGCGGTGAAGCGCGTCCCCGCGCAGTTGTCGCAGCGGCCGCAGGGCTTGGCGCCCTCGTCGTCCAGCTGGCGTTGCAGGAACTCCATCCGGCAGCCCGTCGTGGACGCGTACTCGCGCATCGCCTGCTGTTCGGCCTTGCGCTGCCGGGCGACCCATTCGTACCGCCCCGCGTCGTAGGCCCACGGCTCCCCGGTCGCGACCCAGCCGCCCTTGACCCGGTGGACCGCCCCGTCCACGTCCAGGACCTTGAGCATGGTCTCCAGCCGGGAACGGCGCAGCTCCACCAGCGGCTCCAGCGCGGGCAGCGACATCGGTCCCGTCGCGCGGGTGAGGACGTCGAGCGTGCGGCGCACGAGGTCCTCGGAGGGGAAGGCGAGAGAGGCGAAGTACTCCCAGATCGCCTCGTCCTCCTTGCCCGGCAGGAGGAGCACCTCGGCGTGCTCGACGCCGCGCCCCGCGCGACCCACCTGCTGGTAGTAGGCGATGGGGGAGGAGGGCGAGCCCAGGTGGACCACGAAGCCGAGATCGGGCTTGTCGAAGCCCATGCCCAGGGCTGAGGTGGCGACCAGGGCCTTGACCCGGTTGGCCAGCAGGTCGTCCTCGGCCTGCTGGCGGTCGGCGTTCTCCGTCTTGCCCGTGTACGAGGTGACGGTGTGGCCCCGTTGCCGGAGGAAGGCGGTGACCTCCTCGGCGGCGGCCACGGTGAGGGTGTAGATGATGCCGGAGCCCGGCAGCTGGTCCAGGCGGTCGGCCAGCCAGGCCATCCGGTGCGCGGCATCCGGCAGCGGCAGGACGGCCAGGCTCAGGCTCTCCCGGTCCAGCGGACCGCGCAGGACCAGGGCGTCCGAGGTGGCCCCCGTGCCGAGCTGCTCGGCCACGTCGGCGGTCACGCGCGCGTTGGCGGTGGCTGTCGTCGCCAGCACGGGGACACCGGGCGGGAGGTCGGCGAGCATGGTGCGCAGCCGCCGGTAGTCCGGGCGGAAGTCGTGGCCCCAGTCGGAGATGCAGTGGGCCTCGTCCACCACGAGGAGTCCGGTCGCGGCGGCCAGCTTGGGCAGCACCTGGTCGCGGAAGTCAGGGTTGTTCAGCCGCTCGGGGCTGACGAGCAGGACGTCGACCTCGCCGGCCGCGATCTCGGCCTGGACCGTGTCCCACTCCTCCGTGTTGGAGGAGTTGATGGTCCGTGCGTGGATGCCGGCCCGGGCCGCGGCGTCGACCTGGTTGCGCATCAGCGCGAGAAGCGGCGAGACGATCACGGTGGGGCCGCTGCCCCGGGAGCGCAGCAGCGACGTCGCCACGAAGTACACCGCGGACTTGCCCCAGCCCGTGCGCTGTACGACCAGGGCCCGCCGTCGGTCGGCCACCAGCGCCTCGATCGCCCGCCACTGGTCCTCCCGCAGGCGGGCCGTGCCCGTGGGGTCCCCGACGAGACGGGCGAGAACCGCGTCGGCGGCCACTCGGAGATCGGCGTTGCTCGTGTGCTCCATGCGTCCATACAACAGGACGCCACTGACAATCCGGGCCCGGGCGGCTCGGGGCAGGGGTGCTGGGTGGAGGTACCTGTGGAGGGGGCGCCGCGGTCGAGATATGCATTGACGTGTCCCTGGTCGGGGTTATCCACAGGGCAAAGCGGAACTTCATGATCCGCGAGATCGTCTGCGCATGACGAACCACAGCGAAACGACTGGATCCCCCGAAGACGGCGACGCGGCAGGGCGGGAGCCGCGCGCAACCCACGGTGCGCACGGCGGGCATGCGAAGCCCATGGGCCATCTCGACTGCACCACGTACGACGGCCACGGCGCCGAGCATCAGGTGACGCTGCGCACCCCGGCCGAACTGGCCGACGCCCTGCCGTATCTGCTCGGATACCGCCCCGAGGACAGCATCGTCCTGGTCGCCCTCCATGACAGGGGCGGACGGGGCCGCTTCGGGGGCCGGGCCAGGCTCGGCATTCCCGGCAGCGCCGACGACTGGCCCGCCGTGGCGCGACAGCTGGCCCACGGGCTGGTCACCGGCAGTGAACGCAGGGGAGCTCGCCCCGAGCAGATGGTCGCCTATCTCTGTCAGGAGCCCGGGAAGGGCGAGTCCGGCAGGCAGGTGATGGAACGGCTGAGGGGGCTCGCCCAGAAGCTGCGCGTCGAGTGCGGGCTCCTCGACGTACCGGTGATCGAGGCGCTGTGCATTTCGGACGGCCGCTTCTGGTCCTACTGCTGCGGAAGCGAGGATTGCTGCCCACCCGAGGGAGAGGCGATGGGCCTGCCCGGCACGTCCGTCCTGGCGGCAGCCGCCACCTACGCTGGGCTTCAGGTGCGCGGCACTCTCAGGGAGTTGCGGGGCAGGCTGCTGCCCTGGGAGAACGCTTCCGCCCTGGCTCAGGAAATCGCGCTGGACACGGGCAGTATGGCGATCGTCCCGAGGATCCTCGACGGCGCGAGCCGTACGGGCGTGGCCGAGGAGACGCTGCAGTTGGCGAGGCAGGTCATGCAGCGGTACGCACTGGCTCCGGCCGTGTCCGGCACGCTCACGGAGGATCTCCGCGATGATCAATTGCTCGACCACGACGAGGCCTCCACGCTCATTCTCGGTCTGCAGGACCGCACCACTCGAGACCGTGCCGCCGAGTGGATGGAGGGCGACGAGGCCGTCCTCGCGCTCCGGCTGTGGCGGGCACTGGCCCGGCGCTGTGTCGGCCCGTACGGCGAACACGCCGCCGCGCCGCTCACTCTTGCCGGCTGGGTCGCCTGGTCCACCGGCGACAACCTGGAGGCCAGGGAGGCCTTGGCCATGGCACTCGGCGCGGACCCCGATTACCTCTTCGCGCGGCTGCTGCACCAGGCCTGCAACGAGGGCTTGGACCCGGAGTCGATCCGCCGCTGTCTGCGCGCGGAGCGGGGGGACAGGGAACAGCCTGACTCCGGAAGTCCCGAAGGCGCCGAGGTCCCGGAGGTGGGCGACGTGGACGGACCTGCGCCCTGCGCCGCCCCGGCCACCGGACGCCGACGCAAAACGCGGTCCGGTGACGCCGCGGACACCAGGGCGCAGGGACACGGGGTGAACGTTTCCCGTCCTCGTACGCCGGCGGCGGGAGGCACGAGGCCGCTGGCCGCGAGGGTGAACCGCACACGGAAGAGGGCCGTGCGGAGCCGGGGCGGTGACACTGACGGTGACGTGTGAGCCGGAGCAACTGGTAGGCAGGTCCATGCCGGTGCCCAAGCGTCTTGGGCTGCCCGGATCTGAGTACTCGGGACGTCCGCACGGTCGCCCGGGTAGCCGGCCGGCGACCCCGGTGGACCCGGACACCGCCCTTCGGAATGTCAGCCCACATCGGCGTCCAACGGCTTCGGCCGACCGCACACCCGACCTCACGTATGCCGGCATACGCCCTGCTCAGGGGTTGAGGCCGACCGGACCGGCCTGCGGAATGGCGGCCCACGTCGGCACCTGGACGCCACGGCCGACCTGACACCCGCCGCCAATCGGTCGGCTCGGCCGGTCGCAGGCGTGACCCCGAGGAGCCCTGTTCCGTTCACCTGAGTGGCGGAACACCTGGACGGGCCTTGCCGGTGTGCCGCTCAGGCCGTTCAGGAACCTCCATGCCGACGCCGACCACGCCCGAGGCGCACAGAGCGCAGAAGAAGCCGCCCATGTATCAGCCGACTCCGCCCTCCACCGCCGACGACAACCGCTCCGCCGCGGGCGGACCAGGGCCGCAGACCGGCCTGCCACCGTACGCGGACGGCGCCGACCGGCACGCGCCGGAAGGTCCGACTGGCCCCTCTGTGCCTCCCGGCCAGGATCGATACGCGCCCAGCTCGTCCGAGGAGGGGGATTCTTCCGCCTGGCCGACGGGCCGGGTCGCCCGCCCTGGTCCGGTGACGGCTTCAGGCCCACTCCTCTCACGGGGGGCGCACCCGGACGGTCACCCTGGTTCTGCGATGCCTCCGGCCTCGGTGCCCTCATGGGAGTCGACCTCTGATGGCCGCCCCGGTTCTGCGATGCCCTCGGTCCCACGCCCCTCGTGGGAGGCCGACCCGGTTGATCGCCCCAGCCGGGCGAGGGAGCTGGGCCTGCCCGGCTGGGGCGAGGAGGACCCGGCCGTTCTGTCCGGCTCGCCCCCTGCCCGATCGGCAGGTCGGCCGCACCACTCAGGTCCGTCGGCCGGCGAACGGGCCACCTCTCCGCCTCCCACGGGCCACCGCTCGGCACCACCCCGGCCCACCGGCCAGGGAGATCGCCCGCACGCTTCACCTGGTCGTGGCAGCCCCCTTCCGCCACCCCGCCGCCCCGTCGACCTGCCGTCCACCCACACCGCCCTCATCTGCGTCGCTCTCCCGGGCCTCGCGATCTCCACGGAACAGGGGCAGTTGACCGGGCGGGGGCTGGAGGGGTTCTACCGGGCCGGTCGGCGCGTGCTGTCCCGCTGCCAGGTCCGAGTGGCCGGACGCGAACCCGTAGCGGTCCAGTCGCGCATGACCACGGCCGACAGCGCCCGCTTCCTCGGGACCGTTCGGACCTCCGCGCACACAGGTCCGGACCCGGACGTCGTCGTCGAGCGCATCCGCCACGCGGACGGCACGGAGCGGATCACCCTGTACAGCGCGGCCCCACGCCCGCTGCGCCTACCGGTCGAGGTGGCCCTCGGGACGGACCTGGCCGACCTGGGGGCGATCGCGAGCGGCACCCCCGGACCCGAACTGCCCGCGAGCGTCCACGACTCCGGTCTGCGCTGGTGCTCTCCCGCCGGTAACTCGTCGATCACGGCGGACCCTCAGCCCACCGACGCGCTGGCCTCGGCCGGGTTGCTGCGCTGGGAGTTCGTCCTGCCCCCGGGAGGCAGTACGAGCTTGGAGCTGCGGGTCCGTCCGGACGGTACGGGGCCCGTGCGGGCCGTGGGCCGGGCGGCCACGAGTCCCCTCGCTCCCGCACGGGCAGCGGGCGACGATCCCCGAGTCCAGGGCCTGCTCCGGACGAGCATCGAGGACCTCCAGGCGCTGCTCCTGCGGGACCCCGCACACCCCACCGACACACACCTGGCCGCCGGAGCCCCCTGGCGCTGTGGCCTGGCCCCGGCCGAGGCGCTTGCCGCGGCCCGAATGCTCCTGCCCCTCGGTACCCGGCTCGCCGCGGGCACCCTGCGCACCCTTGCCCGCACCCAATTCCGGGGCCCAGGGGAGCAGTCCGGCATGATTCCCGGGCCCAGACGCGACGCGGGCACCCATCTCCCGCCGAGCTGCACCGGTACGGAAGCCACGCTGCTCTTCCCGGTACTCCTCGCGGAGGCCCGCCGCTGGGGACTTCCCGACCCCGACACGGAAGAACTGCTGCCCACGGCCGAACGCTGTCTGACCTGGCTGCGGACCACCGTGGGCGACGCCCCCTACCTGCGCGATCCCCAGCCCGCCGGTCCGGTCCGTTGCGAGACACAGGCTCATGCCCATCGCGCCGCGCTGCTCGGCGCCGATCTGCTGGACGCCTGCGGCAGGCCGGGCGGTGCCGGGCTGCGGCAATGGGCCCAGGAACTGCGGACCGCCTTCCGGGAGGAGTTCTGGATCGACGACCTGGGCGGTGGCCGGCCCGCGGCCGGCCGCGGGCCGGACGGCCGACTCGTGCCACACCTGGGCGCGGCAGCCGTCCACCTCCTCGACACAGGTCTGCTGGGCGGGGGCGAGCGGGCGTCCGGGTTGCTCGACAAGGTGCAGACCGAACAGCTGGCCCGGCTGCTCGGCGGCCCCGCCATGGACTCGGGCTGGGGGTTGCGCGGTCTGGGTGCGAAAGAGGCGGGGTACAACCCGTTCGGCCACCGCGGGGGAGCCGTGCGCACCCACGAGACGGCCCTAGCCTGCGCCGGCCTGGCCGCCGCCGGCTACGAGAAGGAGGCGGCCTCTCTGCTGCGCGGCACACTGGCGGCGGCCGAGGCCTTCGGCCACCGGCTGCCCGAGATGTACGCGGGGGAGCAGCGCACCGACGGGAGCGCCCCCGTCCCGCATCCGGCGGCGTGCAGGCCCGCGGCCACGGCGGCGGCAGCGGGCGTGCTGCTGCTGACCACGCTCGCGGGCATCCGCCCCGACGCGCCTGCCGGGACCGTCACCCTGCGCCCGGTGCGCAGCGCACCGCTGGGCGAGATCGTCCTGACCGGACTGCGGGTCGCGGGTGCCCCGTTCTCCGTACGGGTGGGCCGCTTGGGCCTCGCCATGGTCGAGGAGGCGGCCGACGGGCTGCAACTGGGCGTGTGACCTCGTACGACGTGTCACCGCACGACGGCAGGGAGAGCGGTGGCACCCGCTCGAGCCGCAGTGGATCAGACATCGATGCGGCCGACGAAGGGAGTGTTTATCGTCAGGCAGACGACTATGATCGCCGCATGCCCTACGACCCGTCAGCCTTTCCGCCCTTCGCCGTCACCGTGGACCTGGTCGTGCTGACCGTGCGCCGCCATGCCCTGTGTGCGCTGGCGGTGCGCAGGGGCGAGCCGCCGTTCCAGGGACGCTGGGCGCTCCCGGGCGGTTTCGTACGGGCCGACGAGGACCTGTCACAGGCCGCGGCTCGCGAGCTGGCCGAGGAGACCGGGCTGCGTGCCCACGAGCCGGCCGTCCCCGTGCAGGACAACGGCGCCCACCTGGAACAGCTCGCGACGTACGGCGACCCCAAGCGGGACCCCCGGATGCGGGTGGTCAGCGTCGCCCACCTCGCGCTCGCCCCCGACCTCCCCGCGCCCCGCGCGGGCGGCGACGCCAGCAACGCCCGCTGGGCGCCGGTCGAGGAGTTGCTGCAGCAGAGCGGCTACGGGCGTGACGGCGAACCGGTCGCGCCGCTCGCCTTCGATCACGCCCAGATCCTGGCCGACGGAGTGGAGCGCGCCCGTTCCAAGATCGAGTACTCGTCGCTGGCGACGGCGTTCTGCCCCACCGAGTTCACCGTCGGCGAGCTGCGCCGCGTCTACGAAGCGGTGTGGGGAGTGGCGCTGGACCCGCGCAATTTCCACCGCAAGGTGACGGGTACGCCGGGCTTCCTCGTCCCCACCGGCGGCACCACCACCCGTCAGGGCGGCCGCCCCGCCCAGCTCTTCCGGGCCGGCGGCGCCACGCTGCTCAACCCGCCGATGCTGCGCCCCGAAGTGTGACGAGCGCTCAATCTCCTTGCCGACGCCGCGAGATGTGACGCCTCCGCCGCGGACCGGATCGACCGGCCTCACCGACAGCCGCCGGACATGGGTCCGACCGGGCCGAATTTCCGCTTGCGGAGCGAGCCTTGCGATGCCCGCAAAACCTGACATAGCGCGCTATCTTGCTACGGGTGATCCAGGCCTTCGGACTGACCAGCAACCCCCGCAAGGAGCTTCCGCCCGCCGTCGACGACGTCTCCTTCGAGGCACGCGCGGGCCGCGTCACCGCGCTGCTCGGCGCTCCGGGGGCGGGCAAGACGACAGCGCTCAGACTCATGCTCGAACTCCAACAAGGCCGCGGGGTCACCTACTTCAGAGGACGCCCCCTGCGCCGGATCGCCCATCCGTCACGCGAGGTCGGCGTGCTCCTCGGCGACGTGCCGGGGCACCCCGCCCGCACCGTCCGCGGCCATCTGCGCATGCTGTGTGCCGCCGCGGGCGTCCCGGTGCGCCGTGCCGACGAAGTGCTCGAGGTCGTCGGTCTCGTCAGCCTGCGCGAGGAACGTCTCGGCACCCTCTCGCGCGGAATGGACCGTCGCCTCGGTCTGGCCTGCGCCCTGCTGTCCGACCCGCACACGCTCGTCCTCGACGATCCCGCCGACGGGCTCTCCGCCCGCGAGGGCCGCTGGCTGTACGGCATGCTGCGCGCCCACGCGTCCCAGGGCGGCACAGTCCTGATCACCGCGACCGACCCCAAGGAGGCCGCCCGCACCGCCGACCGGATCGTCACGCTCGAGGAGGGCCGGCTCGTCGCCGACCAGCAGTCTGCCGAGTTCTCCCGCACCCGACTGCGCCCCCGAGTCGCTGTCCGGACCCCGCACGCCACCCGCCTCGCGACCCTGCTCACCAAGGAGGCCCGCACGGCACAGCGCTCCGTCGAGGTCGTACGGGAGGGCGGCAGCCGCCTCTCCGTGTACGGCAGTACCTGCGCCGACGTCGGCGAGACCGCGTTCCGCCACGGCATCCTCGTGCATCAACTCGCGGACGAGATCGGCGACATGGGTCCCGGAGCTGGAGTGGCCCCGTCGGACGCACCGCAGGCCACCCAGGGCGGGCACCGGCTCGACGCGATCCGGGAGTCCGACACCGCCGCACACGGTCCGGCCCCAGCCACTGCACCCGGAACAGCGGAAGCTGCGCCGAAGCCGTCTGCCGACGAGCCGCAACCGGACGCAGCCGCTTTCAGTCCCGAAGCCACTGCCGGAGCGGACCGGCCCCCGTCGACCGGCGCTCGCGAGGGTCACCTCGATCCTGGGGGAGCACGGGAGGTGCCGTCGCCGTTCACACGGGACGGTCAGGCCGGCCAGGAGGGAGCCGGCGAGGCGCCGCTCGTCGCCGAGGCCGATCACTCAGGAGCCCGCGAAGCTGACGATGCGGTGGCAGCCGACGTCAGCGAGCGATCAGCGACGTCCGCGCATACCTCAGGCGAGGGCACGGCCACCCGCCAACCCTCCGACTGTGTCGCACCCAACCCGGCCAAGGACGCCTCGCCTCAGCGCCCCACGCGGCTCCGACCCGCTGCCGGAGTCACCATCCTCAACGCCCTCTCCGAACTCCCGCCCCCCATCTCCGTCCGCCCCGCTCCCAGCCCGCTGCGCCCGCTGCGGTACGAGTTGCGCCGTGCCGCCGGTGTCGGGACCGGGTTCCTCACCGGTGCTGCCGTGCTCGTCGTCTCCGCCCTGACCGCCGCTCTTCTCGCCCGTGTCGGCCACACCCCGCAGCACCGACTGCTGGCCGCGTGGCCGCAGGAGCTGCCGTTGCCGCCCGCGGCGCTGGGTGCGGGGCTGCTCGGAGCGTTCGCCTTCGGCGACGAGTTCCGCCACCCCGCCCTGGCGGCGGACCGCGGCACCGTGCCCCGCCGACTGGGGCTGCTCGCGGCCAAACTCGTCGTCTCCGCGGCCACCGCGCTGCTGCTGGCCTTTCTCACGGTGGGCTGCGACGCCGAAGTGCTCTATCTCCTCTACGGACGAGAGCTCGCGCAAGTTCCCGCCGACTGGCTTCCACTGAGTGCGAGTTGGTTCGGGCTCGTGACCGGGTGCGCCTGGGCCGGTGTGCTGGCCGCCGGGATCTTCCGCTCCACCACGGCCGGGCTGGCGGCGGTGGTCGCGGTCCCCGTCCTGGTCGTACCCCTCGTACAAAAGGCCTTCGAAGGACCGGCTGTGCGGACGGCGGCCGGGTTTCCGCTGCGGCTGCGCGAGGGGCTCCTGCTGCAATGGCCCTTCGGCGGAGAGCGCTATCTTTCCGCTGCGGCGCGCATGATCGCCCAACCCGTGGGTGGTGCGCTGACGTTGTCGTTGATGGCCCTGCTCTGCGCATATGTGCTCACGACCCTGCGAAGCAGGGTCCGATGACGACCGTCCATGGCCGTCCGGTCCTGCTCTGCGCACAACTCCCCGTGGAAAGCCCATTTCTTTCCGATAAGGCGTCAATTGCGACGGGGTGAGCGATCACCCTTTCGTGTGCTTTTCACCAAAGACCTCAAGGCAGTTGAGGACGGCGCCGACAAAGGATCCGTGAGTACCCTTGCGCACACCATGATGACCGCCGCCCGCTCCGCAGACTCCGGCCTCGCCGGCCCGGGCGGACTTGACCGCTACCCCTATGCCGAGGCGCCCGCCGCCGACCGTGTCGGGGTGTCCGCCTGGGACGCCGCGGACCCCGAGCTGGGCCGCGTGGGCCGACGCGCCGCGGGCAGCCGTGGACGCGGACTGCACGGCCAACTCGTCCAGCAGCTAGGCCAGATGATCGTCTCGGGCGACCTGGGTGCCGACCGCCCGCTGGTGCCCGAGGAGATCGGCCAGCGTTTCGAGGTCTCCCGCACCGTCGTCCGTGAGTCCCTCCGTGTCCTGGAGGCCAAGGGCCTGGTCAGTGCCCGCCCGAACGTCGGCACGCGCGTGCGCCCCGTCAGTGACTGGAACCTGCTCGACCCGGACATCATCGAGTGGCGGGCCTTCGGGCCGCAGCGCGACGACCAGCGCCGCGAGCTGGGCGAGCTGCGCTGGACGATCGAACCCCTCGCCGCGCGCCTCGCCGCCGGGCATGGACGCGACGACGTCCAGCAGCGGCTCTCCGACATGGTCGAGATCATGGGGCACGCCATGGGCCAGGGTGACGCGCTCACCTTCTCCCGCGCGGACGCCGAGTTCCACTCCCTGCTCATCCAGGTCGCGGGCAACCGCATGCTGGAGCACCTTTCGGGGATCGTCTCGTCGGCCCTTCAGGTCTCCGGCGGTCCGGTCACGGGATGTGAGCGGCCGAACGAGGCGTCGCTGGTGCAGCACGGCAGGATCGTCGACGCCCTCGCCGCCGGCGACGGGACGGCGGCCGAGGCGGCCGTACGGCAGCTGCTCACCATTCATCCTGAGGTCGAGCGCGTGGTGCCTGCGCCGCGCGAGCACTGACCACGCACCGCGGGCGGTACGGCCGGAGGGTGCCTCCCCCTCCTGGGCATCGTTCGGCCGGTGAACCGTCCCCCCGTCGGACCCCGCAGGATCCTTCGGAATCCTGCGGGGTCCGATGGTGTGACAGGGCAGTTTCTTCCTCGAAGCGCCCGCTGGTGACCTCCTCTGTCCGTGTCTGACCGTTTTTGAACGCTTACGGGGTGTGACTCGGGCCACGCAGATTGGGCGTAACGCTTGTGGAAACAACGCGATGACCTAAGAGGTGACAGCCGCGGAGGGAATACGGACGCCGTAAAAGGCGCTGTGCATCTTCCCGGCCCCCGCCCGCACCGTCGGCCCATCCCCACGGCCGGTGGTCGGTTCCTGTCCATCCCGGACGGGGCCGGAAGCCGTTTTCCAACGTTCCGAGAGGTTGTTCGTGTCGGCCAGCACATCCCGTACGCTCCCGCCGGAGATCGCCGAGTCCGTCTCTGTCATGGCTCTCATTGAGCGGGGAAAGGCTGAGGGGCAGATCGCCGGCGATGACGTGCGTCGGGCCTTCGAAGCTGACCAGATTCCGGCCACTCAGTGGAAGAACGTACTGCGCAGCCTCAACCAGATCCTCGAGGAAGAGGGTGTGACGCTGATGGTCAGTGCCGCGGAGCCCAAGCGCACCCGAAAGAGCGTCGCAGCGAAGAGTCCGGCCAAGCGCACCGCCACCAAGACGGTTGCTGCGAAGACGGTGACCACGAAGAAGGCCACCGCCACCGCCACCCCGGCGGCGCCCGCCGCCGAGGCCTCCGTCGAGGACGAGGCGCCCGTGAAGAAGGCCGCCGCCAAGAAGACGACGACCGCCAAGAAGGCGGCCGCGAAGAAGACCGTCGCCAAGAAGACAGCGGCGAAGAAGACGACCGCCGGCAAGGACGACGCCGAGGCCACCGAGGACGAGGCCCTCGAGGAGATCAAGCCCGGCGAAGAGGAGGAGGAGGGCGGCGAGGCCAAGGGTTTCGTCCTCTCCGACGACGACGAGGACGACGCGCCTGCCCAGCAGGTCGCCGTGGCCGGTGCCACCGCCGACCCCGTCAAGGACTACCTCAAGCAGATCGGCAAGGTCCCGCTGCTCAACGCCGAGCAGGAGGTCGAGCTCGCCAAGCGCATCGAGGCCGGTCTGTTCGCCGAGGACAAGCTGTCCAACGCCGACAAGCTGGCTCCGAAGCTCAAGCGTGAGCTGGAGATCATCGCCGAGGACGGCCGTCGCGCCAAGAACCACCTCCTGGAGGCCAACCTCCGTCTGGTGGTCTCCCTGGCCAAGCGCTACACCGGTCGCGGCATGCTCTTCCTGGACCTGATCCAGGAGGGCAACCTCGGTCTGATCCGCGCGGTCGAGAAGTTCGACTACACCAAGGGCTACAAGTTCTCCACGTACGCCACCTGGTGGATCCGTCAGGCGATCACCCGCGCCATGGCCGACCAGGCCCGCACCATCCGTATCCCGGTGCACATGGTCGAGGTCATCAACAAGCTCGCGCGCGTGCAGCGCCAGATGCTCCAGGACCTGGGCCGCGAGCCCACTCCGGAGGAGCTGGCCAAGGAACTCGACATGACCCCCGAGAAGGTCATCGAGGTCCAGAAGTACGGCCGCGAGCCCATCTCGCTGCACACCCCGCTCGGCGAGGACGGCGACAGCGAGTTCGGTGACCTCATCGAGGACTCCGAGGCCGTGGTCCCGGCCGACGCGGTCAGCTTCACGCTGCTGCAGGAGCAGCTGCACTCCGTGCTGGACACCCTGTCCGAGCGCGAGGCCGGTGTGGTCTCGATGCGCTTCGGTCTCACCGACGGTCAGCCGAAGACCCTCGACGAGATCGGCAAGGTGTACGGCGTGACGCGCGAGCGCATCCGCCAGATCGAGTCCAAGACCATGTCGAAGCTGCGCCACCCGTCGCGTTCGCAGGTGCTGCGCGACTACCTCGACTAGGTCGCGGTCGTACGACGTCGAAGGCCCGGTTTCCCTGGTGGGAGCCGGGCCTTCGTGCTGAGCGGGTGCGCGTCGCGCCGACGTGGATCACTCTGGGTGTCCCATGACCACCCCAGAGTGAGGATCTTGCATGCGTCGTCCCTTTGCCCGGGCACTGAACGGGTCGCTGGTCCTGGCGGCCGTGGCGGGTGCCATACCGCTGGTGTCCGCCGCCCCCGTGGCCGCCGACAGCATCGTCGTCGGCGGGTTTCCCGTCGACATTTCCGAAGGGCCGTGGACCGTGGCACTGTCCAGCCGTGACCGCTTCGGAGGAACTCGCGCGGGGCAGTTCTGCGGCGGTGTGGCCGTCGGCCGGACCGTCGTGCTCACCGCGGCCCACTGCCTGGGCGCGGACGTGCTGGGGGCGCCGCCGAACCGAGTGCGCGATCTCAAGGTCATCGCGGGCCGTACGGACCTGCTCTCGGACCAGGGGCAGGAGATCCCCGTCCGCGACACCTGGGTGAACCCCGGATACGACACGAGCACCAACGCCGGGGACTTCGCGGTCCTCAGACTCGCCGAGCCGTTGGCGGGCGGCTCCGTCGTCACGATGGCGTCCGCCGGTGACGCGGCGTACGAGCCAGGGGCGGCGGCCATCGTCTACGGCTGGGGTGACGCCACGGGGGGTGGTGACTACGCGCGCGGTCTGCGGGCGGCACGTGTGCATGTGCTGGCCGACGCCCTCTGCGAGCGGGCCTACCCGGGCGATGCCGACGGCACCTATGCCGCCGACTCGATGCTGTGTGCCGGTGAGGAGGAGGGTGGTGTCGACGCCTGCCAGGGGGACAGCGGCGGGCCGCTGGTCGCCCAGGGGAAGCTGGTCGGGCTCGTGTCCTGGGGGAGTGGCTGCGGACGCCCGGGCAGCCCAGGCGTCTATACGCGCGTGTCCGACGTCGTACGGACGCTGGGGTGGGCCGGCGGCCTGCGGGGGCCGCACACGGCCCCCTGACGGATCCTGAGGGCCATTGCCGGATACGGCGCGGGCGGCCGCCCCTGCTTTGAGGGGCGGCCGCCCGCATGCCGGCCTGTGCCGACGCTGGCTCGTCGTGGACGCGAGGTGTCAGCGCTCTTCTTCGTTGGAGGATGCCGGAACGGTAGTCAGTCGCTCCGTCTCGTCCTGTATCTCAGCGGCGATCTTCTTGAGTTCCGGCTCGAACTTGCGGCCATGGTGGGCGCAGAAGAGCAGTTCACCGCCACTGAGCAGGACGACGCGCAGGTATGCCTGGGCGCCGCAGCGGTCGCAGCGATCGGCGGCCGTCAACGGGCTCGCGGGGGTCAGAACAGTAGTCACGTCGCCTCTTCTCTAGCTCGACGAGCTGTCGTACCAGGGTCAACATCCAACCAGCCCCAAAACGTTCCCGCTCAGGGCCTCTCCTCGAAAAAAATCTTCGAGTCCGGCTGTCTGCTGCCGGTTGGCGGCGAATGTGCCGTATTGGGTGTCTATGTGTCTTACGGGTTCGCTCTTGTTGTCAATGTCCGTCCTCCCGGCTGGGTTGCCGGTTGTTCATGAGGACGTGCCCGGAGCCTAAATGGTTCATGCCTCGAAGGGAACGTGATATGTACTTCACTCCATTGAGGGATCGAACACGTATGCGACTCTGGACTATCGTGAGTTCAGACGAGGGTGGCGTTACAACGGCTCTACCAGGCCTCGGTACCCTCTTGGCGGCGACCGAAGCCGCACCCTTACCCACAAGGGCCACATCTGAAATTCAGCGAGGAGCGAACCGCGTGACCGCCGAGACGTCCGTGCCGTCCACAGCGCTGCTGGCAGGAGCAGACCGGGACGGTTCCAACTACACCGCGCGGCACCTGCTCGTCCTCGAGGGGCTCGAGGCCGTGCGCAAGCGCCCGGGTATGTATATCGGCTCGACCGACAGCCGAGGCCTGATGCACTGCCTCTGGGAGATCATCGACAACTCCGTGGACGAGGCCCTCGGGGGCTACTGCGACCACATCGAGGTCATCCTGCACGATGACGCCTCGGTGGAGGTCCGGGACAACGGCCGGGGCATCCCGGTCGATGTCGAGCCCAAGACCGGTCTGTCCGGCGTCGAGGTCGTCATGACCAAGCTGCACGCCGGCGGCAAGTTCGGCGGAGGGTCGTACGCGGCCTCCGGCGGCCTGCACGGCGTCGGTGCCTCCGTGGTGAACGCCCTGTCCGCCCGGCTGGACGTCGAGGTGGACCGCGCCGGGAACACGCACGCGATCAGCTTCCGGCGCGGCGTCCCCGGCGCCTTCGCCGCGGTCGGTCCCGACGCCAAGTTCGAGACCGGCGGCCTGCGCAAGACCAAGCGGGTCCCCAAGACCCGCACCGGTACGCGCGTGCGGTACTGGGCCGACCGGCAGATCTTCCTCAAGGACGCCAAGCTGTCCTTGGAGAACCTCCACCAGCGTGCCCGTCAGACCGCGTTCCTGGTGCCGGGGCTGACCATCGTCGTCCGTGACGAGTTCGGTCTCGGCGAGGGCGGCAGCAAGGGAGAGGAGTCCTTCCGCTTCGACGGCGGCATCAGCGAGTTCTGCGAGTACCTCGCCACCGACAAGGCGGTCTGCGACGTCCTCCGTTTCTCCGGCCAGGGCACCTTCAAGGAGACGGTGCCGGTCCTGGACGATCATGGACAGATGACGCCCACCCAGGTCACCCGGGAGCTCGACGTCGATGTCGCCATGCGCTGGGGGACGGGCTACGACACGACTCTCAAGTCGTTCGTGAACATCATCGCCACCCCCAAGGGCGGCACTCACGTCGCGGGCTTCGAGACCGCCGTGGCCGGCACCATGAACGAGGTGCTGCGCGCCAAGAAGCTGCTCCGCGTCGCCGAGGACGACATCGTCAAGGACGACGCCCTGGAGGGGCTCACGGCGGTGGTGACGGTGCGACTGGCCGAACCGCAGTTCGAGGGTCAGACGAAGGAGGTCCTCGGCACCTCGGCGGCCCGCCGCATCGTGAACACTGTGATCGCCAAGGAGCTCAAGGCGTTCCTGACGTCCACGAAGCGGGACGCGGCGGCGCAGGCCCGGGTCGTCATGGAGAAGGCGGTCGCTGCCGCACGCACGCGTATCGCGGCCCGCCAGCACAAGGACGCGCAGCGCCGGAAGACGGCCCTGGAGTCCTCGTCGCTGCCCGCCAAGCTCGCCGACTGCCGCAGCGACGACGTCGACCGCAGCGAGCTGTTCATCGTCGAGGGAGACTCCGCGCTCGGTACGGCGAAGCTGGCCCGGAACTCCGAGTTCCAGGCGCTGCTGCCGATCCGCGGCAAGATCCTCAACGTGCAGAAGTCGTCCGTGACCGACATGCTCAAGAACGCCGAGTGCGGCGCGATCATCCAGGTCATAGGAGCGGGGTCGGGCCGGACCTTCGACATCGACGCGGCCCGCTACGGCAAGATCATCATGATGACCGACGCCGATGTGGACGGCTCCCACATCCGGACCCTGCTACTGACGCTGTTCCAGCGCTACATGCGGCCGATGATCGAGGCGGGCCGGGTGTTCGCGGCGGTTCCGCCACTGCATCGCGTCGAGCTCGTCCAGCCCAAGAAGGGGCAGGACAAGTACGTCTACACGTACTCGGACCGAGAGCTGCGCGACAAGCTCATGGAGTTCCAGACGAAGGGCGTTCGGTACAAGGACTCCATCCAGCGGTACAAGGGCCTCGGTGAGATGGACGCCGACCAGCTGGCCGAGACGACCATGGACCCCCGCCACCGCACTCTCCGACGCATCACCCTCTCCGACCTGGAGGCCGCCGAGCAGGTCTTCGACCTCCTGATGGGCAACGATGTGGCGCCGCGCAAGGAGTTCATCTCCAGCTCGGCCGCGACGCTGGACCGGTCGCGCATCGACGCGTAACGCCGCACTGGGCTTGGACCGGGAACCCGGACCGGCGATGCCGGGACGGGGCCCGGCCGGGCTTGGCGGGGCCCCGTCCGGTGGGCGCGGCTGCGCTGGGAGTGGTCGCCTCGGGCTGGTGAGGTCGCCGGGCTCGGTCCGGGGTCTGAGGCGTGCCTCCGGTTCATCGGGAGGCGCACTTCCGGCTGGGCGCGAGGCGGTGGGCACGGTCGGTGTCCGGCTGGCGACGGGTCGCCTGCGTACGACTGCCGGCGGCAGCGTCTCTCCACCCGTGGGTGGACGCCGCCGCACTCGCGGATCCACCCACGATCCACCCCTGCTCCGATCTCCTGACCTGCGAATTTCCGTAGCTTCGAAGGCGTCGGCAGCGCTCGCTGTCGGCACGGTCCTTCTTCGCTCACGGAGGCTCTGATGTCCGGGCTGGTCGACGCGTTTCTGATCGTGGCCGTGGTCGCCCTGGTGATCGCGCGCCAGTTCCGCGCGCAGCAGATCGACGCGGGACGCCGCTGGTGGGTGCTGCCCGTCGTCCTGGGCGTCGTGGCGCTGCGCGAGCCCGGCATCGTCGATGCCCATCACCACACGGCGTCGGCCGTCCTGCTCACCGCCGAGCTGCTCATCGGTCTGGCCACCGGAGCCGCGTGGGCCTGGACCACCCGCATATGGACGGAGCCGGACGGAGCCGTGTGGAGCAAGAGCACCAAGGCGAGCGGCATGGTCTGGTTCGTCGGCATAGCCCTCCGCGTCGGCCTCTACGCCCTCGGTGCCGCACTGGGCGTCCACCAGGAGTCGTCCGCCCTGCTCCTCGCCCTGGCGGCCACGCTGCTCGTCCGCTCGGGGATCCTCGCCCTTCGTGCCCGGTCCCTGCACACGGCTCCCGTACAGGGCGCGGCGTACGGTGACGGCATGCCCCGGCTCGCGTGGAAGGAGCGTGTGTGACGGAGAACGCCTGGACACGCTGGCCTTCCCGGGAGGCGCTGGGCCGTGACGGTGCCGCGCGATCCCGGAGGCTGATCGGCTGGGTCGTGCGGCTGTTGGTGATCGGCATGCTGCTGTGGGGTGCGTACGACAGCACTCACGTCCATGGATGGGGCGTGGTCGGGGCCGTTGCGGGAGTTCTGCTGACCGCCTTCGCCGCCTGGGCGTTCTGGCGCGCCACGCTCGCGCACCGGCTCCTGCCGTCGGTCGCGCTCATCGCCGTGCTCGTGGGGATCGCGGTCGTGGGACAGGCAGCCGACTTCACCACGGTGGCTCTCGTCATCTGGTGCGGCTGTGCCATCAGCGCCCTGGAGCGGCTACCCCTCGCTGCCGCGCTGCCCGTGACGGCGGTCTCCCTCGCGGCCTTCGCCGCGATGAACAACGACGTGTGGCTGACGACCGCGGTGACAGCGGCCGGACTGGCGCTCGCCGGCTACACCCTGCGCCTCGACGCCGAAGCCCGTGGCAACGCCCACCGGCTGCTGGCGCAGGAGCGGGCCGCGCGGGCGGCGGAGGCGGAGTCGGCGGCCCTCGCGGAACGGGCCCGCATCGCACGGGAGATCCACGACGTGCTGGCGCACAGCCTCTCGGCGCAGCTCGTGCATCTGGAGGCCGCCAGGCTGCTGATCGAGCAGGGCGCCGACCGGGAGCAGATCCTCGAGCGGGTCGTGGCGGCACGGGGGATGGCGCGGGGCGGACTCGCCGAGACCCGGCAGGCTCTCTCGGCGCTGCGCGGTGATCTGACGCCGCTGGAGGACTTCCTGACCCAGCTCGTGGGGACGACCGACGATGCCGAGGTCACCATTACGGGTGAGCGCAGGGGCCTGCCGGCCGAAGCCTCGCAGGCTGTCCGCAGGGTGGCCCAGGAGGCGCTGACCAATGTCCGCAAGCACGCTCCGGGCGCCCAGGTGCGGCTGAGGCTGGACTACGGCGAACATCAAGTGACCCTGGGCGTACGGGACTCTGGGGGATCGCCGGGCGAACTGACCGCTGCGGGGGCCGGGTACGGTCTGCTGGGTATGCGGGAGCGTGCCGAACTGCTCGGCGGTTCGCTGGAGGCCGGGCCGGACGAGGAGGGGTTCGTGGTGACGCTGAAGGTGCCCGTATGACGGAGGAGGTCCGGGGCAGGACCGCGCGGGTGGTGGTCGCTGACGACCAGACCGTCGTCCGGGAGGGCATCGTGATGCTGCTCGGATTGCTGCCCGGCGTCGAGGTCGTCGGCGCGGCCGGAGACGGGGACGAGGCGGTGCGGCTCGTGGCCGAACTCGCCCCGGACGTGGTGCTGATGGACCTGCGCATGCCCCGCTGCGACGGCGTGGAGGCGACCCGGCGGATCCGGACCGAGCACCCCGGCACCCAGGTGGTGGTGCTCACCACGTACGCGGACGACGAGTCGTTGTTCCCGGCGCTGCGAGCCGGTGCGCGCGGCTATCTGACGAAGGACGCGGGAGGTGACGAGATCGTCAGGGCGGTGCACAGTGTGCTGTCCGGGGACGCCGGGCTGTCGCCGAGCATCCAGCGGCGGTTGCTGGAGCGGCTGTCGGACCCCGAGCCGCAGCCGGCCGAGCCGGTGGAGGCGCCTGACGGGCTCACGGGGCGGGAGACCGAGGTGCTCGTGCTGATCGCCGATGGGCTCAGCAACCAGGAGATCGCCAGAAGACTGCATGTCTCCACCGCGACCGTGAAGACGCACATCAACAACCTGTTCGCCAAGACGGGGCTCAAGGACCGGGCGCAGGCGGTGCGTTACGCGTATGCGAAGGGACTTGTGCGGCCTCCGGCGGGTTGAGTCACCTGATGGGGTGAAGCGCGAGGGGAAGAAGAGTCGGGGATCTTCCCGTTCTGTCCATCCTTGGGCATGCAGTCAAGCAACGGTCGTCCCCGCGGCGGCGGGGGTGGTCCCGAAAGTGCGGCCGAACACCACGACGGTCACGACCCGGCACTCGCCGAGGCGCCCGAAGCCGTGAGGTACGAGGACCCCTGGTACGACGCACTCGCCTCCGGCTGGGGTGAGTCGGGCGGTGCCGGTGCGCCTGTGCCGTTGCCCGTTGCGCAGACCGGGCGGGCGCAGCGGGAGGCGGCGGCTGCGGACGTGTACCTCCAGGTGCAGCGCAGTGCGGCCTTCCAGGAGGTGCGCGGCCGGTACCGGAGATTCGTCGTGCCGGCGTCCGTCGTGTTCTTCGGCTGGTACGTGGGGTATGTCGTGACCGCGACGACCGCGCCCGGGTTGATGGCACGGCCGGTGGCGGGTGCGGTGAACGTGGCGATGGTCGCGGGGCTGGGGCAGTTCCTCAGCACTTTCCTGCTGACATGGGCGTACGCCCGGCACGCGCGGCTGCGCAGGGATCGGGCGGCGCTGGAGCTGCGTTGGGACACCCAGGAGCTGACGCGGGGCATCCGGGGCGGTGCTTCGTGACGGGCAATCATCAGACACTGGCGTTACTGCTGTTCAGCGCCTTCGTCGCGGTCACGCTGGGGATCACGACGTGGGTGAGCCGCAACCGGCACGGTTCGGCGGAGGAGTTCTACGCGGGGGGTCGTCTTTTCTCACCGCTGGAGAATGGTTTTGCCATCGCGGGCGACTACATGTCGGCGGCATCCTTCCTGGGCATCTCCGGGCTCATCGCGCTCTTCGGGTACGACGGGATGCTGTACTCGGTGGGCTTTCTCGTGGCGTGGCTGGTGGTGCTGTTCCTCGTCGCCGAACTGGTGCGCAACTGCGGGCGGTTCACGCTGGCCGACGTGGTGGCGGCGCGGATGCGTGAGAGGCCGGTGCGGATCGCGGCGGGAACTTCCTCGGTCACGGTGTCCGTTCTGTATCTGGTGGCGCAGATGGTGGGTGCGGGGAGCCTGGTCGCCCTGCTGCTCGGCGGTACCAGCGAGGCGGCGCAGACCTGGACGGTCATCGGGGTCGGCGCGCTCATGGTGATCTATGTGTCGTTGGGAGGGATGCGGGCCACCACATGGATCCAGATCGTGAAGGCGGTCCTGCTCCTCAGCGGCACGATCGTGTTGACCGTGCTCGTTCTGGTGCGGTTCCACGGCGATTTCGACCAGCTGCTGCTCACCGCGGCCGAACGCAGCGGGCACGGCGAGAAGTTCCTGGCGCCCGGTCTCAAGTACGGCGAGGACTGGACCGCGCGCTTCGACTTCATCAGCCTGGGACTCGCGCTGGTCCTGGGCACGGCGGGGCTGCCGCACATCCTCTCGCGCTTCTACACCGTGCCCACGGCGCGGGCCGCACGCCGTTCGGTGGTCTGGTCGATCGGGCTCATCGGCGGCTTCTATCTGATGACGATCGTCCTCGGTTTCGGGGCGGCCGCGATCGTGGGGCCGCAAGCTGTGCGCGGGTCCAACGCGGCCGGGAACACGGCCGTGCCCCTGCTGGCCCTTGATCTGGGCGGAGGCGCGGACTCCACAGGCGGAACGGTTCTGTTCGCGGTCGTCGCCGCCATCGCCTTCGCGACGATCCTCGCGGTCGTCGCCGGGATCACCCTCGCCTCCTCAGCGTCCGTGGCCCACGACCTGTACGCGTCGCTGCGGCGGCGGAACGCGAAGCCCCGCAGCGAGGTCGCCGTGGCGCGCGTCGCCGCCGTCGGTATCGGCGTGGTGGCGATCGGGCTCGGCCTCCTGGCCCGCGACCTCAACGTCGCCTTCCTGGTGGGTCTCGCCTTCGCGGTCGCCGCGTCCGCCAATCTGCCGGTGCTGCTCTACTCGCTGTTCTGGCCCGGTTTCACCACTCGGGGTGCGGTGTGGGCGGTGTACGGCGGGCTGATCCCGGCCGTGCTGCTCGTGCTGCTGTCGCCGGTGGTCTCGGGAAGCCCCGCGTCCCTGTTCCCGGGTGTCGACTTCCAGTTCTTCCCGCTGCAGAACCCCGGCCTCGTCTCGATCCCGCTGGGCTTCGTCGCCGGCTGGCTAGGGACGGTCACCTCGGCGGAGGTGGCGGACGAGGCCAGGCACGCGGAGACCGAGGTGCGGTCGCTCACGGGGGCGGGTGCCGCCTAGGTCGTCGAGACGACGACGGGGTGACATCCGTAAGAGGGGAGGGCACGGTTCCCTTCCCCCGCCCCCACGGGCCGTGCCCTCAGGCGCGGGTCGCCCACACGTAACGGTGTTCCGGGCGGCCCGCGTCGCCGTACTTGAGGGTGAGGCGGGCGCGTCCCGTGCGTTCCAGGAGCTTCAGATAGCGCTGAGCGGTCTGGCGGCTCACTCCGGTCCGTTCGGCGATCTCCTGGGCCGACAGGGGGCCTTCGGCGTTCATCAGGGACTGCCGTACGAGCTCCGCGGTCGTGGGGGAGTGACCTTTGGGCAGGTCCGGCTCCGACGGCGCGGACAGGGCGCCGAAGATGCGGTCCACCTCGGCCTGTTCCGCCTCGCCGCCGCCGTCGAGGGTGCGGCGCAGTTCCGCGTACGCCTCCAGCTTGGCGCGCAGGCCCGCGAAGGCGAACGGCTTGACCAGGTACTGCAACGCGCCCTGCCGCATCGCCGCCTGCACGGTGGTGATGTCCCGGGCCGCCGTCACCATGATCACGTCGGTCTGGTGGCCGCGGCGCCGCATCTCCTGGACGACCGACAGACCCGTCTCGTCGGGCAGGTAGTGGTCCATGAGGACCAGGTCGAGCCGGGGCAGGAGCTCCACCTGGCGCAGCGCCTCCGCCGCGCTGTGCGCCTCGCCCGCCACATGGAAGCCCGGCACCTTCTCGACATAGGCGGCGTTGACCCGCGCGACACGCGTGTCGTCGTCCACGACAAGGACCTCGATCATCACGACTCCTCCTCGACGACTGCGGGTACGGTGAGCGCCGGTTCCAGGTCGGGGCCCGCCAGGGCCTCCGGCAGGACGACGGTGAACTCCGCGCCCCCGCCGTCGGCCTCGGTCACGGTCGCGCTGCCGCCCTGGCGCTCGGCCAGCCTGCGCACCAGGGAGAGACCGATGCCGCGCTTGCCGTGTGCCGGCGGCTTCTTCGTGGACCAGCCCTCGGTGAAGACCAGTTCACGGTGTTCCGCGGGGATCCCGGGCCCTGTGTCACGCACCCTGAGGACGGCCGTACGTCCCTCCGCGCGCAACTCGACCTCCACGCGCGCGTGCGGTTTGCCCGCGACGGCGTCCAGCGCGTTGTCCACCAGGTTGCCGACGACCGTGACGATGCCGCGGGGATCGATCAGCCGATCGGGAAGCCAGGTCCGGTCCGAGATCCACAGCGCGACCGCGCGCTCCGCCGCGACGGTCGCCTTACCGACCAGCAGGGCCGCGAGCAGCGGGTCCCTGATCTTCTCGGTGACCTGCTCCGCGGTGGCGCGATGGTCGCCGACCACCTCTCCGACGAACTCCACGGCGTCGTCGTACATCTCCAGTTCGAGCAGTCCGAGGACCGTGTGCATCCGATTGGCGTGTTCGTGGTCCTGGGCGCGCAGAGCGTCGATCAGACCGCGCGTCGAGTCGAGTTCCCGCCCCAGCTGCTCCAGCTCGGTGCGGTCGCGCAGGGTGGCGACGGCGCCGCCGTCGTCGGTGGGCATGCGGTTGGCGATCAGGACCCGCTGGCCGCGCACGGTGAGCAGGTCGGTGCCGGTCACCCGGCCGGCCAGTACGTCGGTCGTACGGCCCTCGCCGAGCGCCTCGTCCAGGGAGCGGCCGACGGCCTCGTCGCCGATGCCCAGCAGGCGCCGCGCCTCGTCGTTGAGGAGACGGATACGGCCGCTGCGATCCAGAGCGACGACGCCCTCCCTGATGCCGTGCAGCATCGCCTCGCGCTCCGCGAGCAGCGCCGAGATGTCGGAGAAGGCCAGGTCACGGGTCTGCCGCTGGACCCGGCGGGAGATGAGCCAGGCGGCGAGCGCGCCGACGGCCAGGGCACCGCCCGCGTAGGCGAGCAGCCCCGGGATCGCGTGGATCAGCCGGGCCCGCACGCTGTCGTACGCGATGCCCACCGAGACCGCGCCGATGATGTCGCCGTCGCTGTCGCGCAACGGCACCTTGCCGCGGGCCGAGCGGCCCAGGGTGCCGTCGTCGATCTCCATGACCTGCTCGCCGGCCAGCGCCCGCGCGGGGTCGGTGGAGACGATCCCGCCGATCTGCTGTGTGTCGGTGTGCGACCAGCGCACGCCTCTCGTGTTCATGATCACGACGTACTCGGCCTGGGTGGCCTTCCGGATCCGCTCGGCCTCCACCTGCACCGGTCCGTTCACCGACGGCGAGGTGCTCTGCAGGTCCTTCGCGATCTGCGGCTGCTCGGCGGTCGTCTGCGCGATCGCGAGGGCCCGGCGCATCGCCTGGTCGTCCAGCTGGTCGCTCAGCGGCGCTAGGAAGAGCCCGGTCGCGAGCACCGTGACCCCCGCGGCGATCGCGAGCTGCATCAGCAGCAGCTGCGAGAACATCCGCCGCGGCAGACCGAGGCGGAGGCGTCGTGCGGGGGGAGTGGGGCTCATACCCATGACGGTACGCGGAGGGGTGCGAGCTGCCGTAGGGGTGTGGCGTGGATCTCTTGATCAATACATGGGGGCCGTACGACCGTCTCCGCGCGGAAGTCGTACGCCCAGGTCAGCTCGCGAGCGCTGCCGGCGGTGCCAGTTCGCGCACCGCCACCACGTCCATCCGCGCGGGCGAGCCCAGTACCGACGTCCCGCAGCTCTCGGCGCGCGGCGGCAGGGACGCGCTCTGGGCCACGGCGACCCGCCAGTGGCGCCCGTCGACGTGCGCGACGGTCACCTCCCAGCGCGGTGCCGCGCCGTCCATCCGTACGACGCTCAGCGCGTCCGCCGTGTACTCGCCCGCCGCCGTGCGCACCGCCAGCTCCGCCGCCTGGCCGGGCCGCTCCCAGGCCGAGCCTCCGCGGCAGCCTTCCACGACGATCCGTCCGTCCTGGACGCTGTGCAGGATCTCCTTGACGGCGTGGGCCCCGACCCGGCCGTACGCGTAGCCGTACGGCAGGACGAGCAGCGTCGGCGAGAAGCGATGTCCACCCAGATGGGTGACCTCCCAGACCCCCTCGACCCCGGAGGCGGACAGCTCGGCCGCCAGGGGTCGGCCGAGGAGCGCGCAGCAGCGGTCGCGCTTGCCGTTGGTGCAGACGAGCGCGAGCGGGTCACCTGTGTGGGGCCGTCCGTCGAGCGCCGAGCCGAAGCTGTGGTGGTCACCGGCGCCCAGCGCGGCGAAGTCGAGATCGAGCAGCCGCCGCGGGTCGCGGACCTCGGCACTGTGCAGCCAGACGCTCCCGGGAGCCGTGTGGGACGCGTACACCCGGCGCACGGACGGTGTGCCGCAGTCCGCGTGCCGCCCGGGACGGCGGATGAGCGCGATCCGTACGCCCGTGCCCTTCGCCGCCCGCTCCAGGGCGCGGCCCAGCGCGGGGTCCAGATGGCTCGAGGTGAGCGCATGAGCGCCCCACGGACCGGACTGTTCCAGGAGCAGCCAGGTCTTCGCGGTCGCCGCGGTCCCGGAAATGGGCTCGTCGAGGTCGCGGGAGACGGATACACACGTACTCACAGAGGTGAGCCTAACCTGACTCGGCTCGGGGCGACTTCCGACGGTGCTGGTGTCCCGCTACGGCAGCGCTTGAGGTGGCTTGGCGCCTACGTAGAGACCGGTCGGGCGCATGCGCAGCGGGCGCTCCCCGTACTCCTCCAGGGTGTGGGCGATCCAGCCCGCCGTGCGGGCGACAGCGAAGATCGTCTCGCCGGCCGTGGCGAGCATCCCGGAGGACGCGGTGAGCACGGCGAGGGCCAGGTCCACGTTGGCGTGCAGCGGGGTGTGGCGGGCGGTGGTGGCCACCACGTCGCGGGCCGCGGCGAGGGCGGGCGCGGCGCGGGGGATCTCCTCCAGGAGGCCGAACAGGGCACGCGCGCGTGGGTCCTCGCCCGGGTAGAGCCGGTGGCCCAGTCCCGGGATGCGGCGTCCGGCCCGCAGCTCGTCCGCGATCACGGGGCCCGCGTCGCCGCGGTCGAGTACGTCCAGCAGCAGCCGGTGGGCGAGCCCGCTGGCCGCGCCGTGCAGCGGGCCCTCGAGCACGCCGAGCCCGGCGGAGACGGCCGCGTAGGCGTGTGCGCGGGCCGAGGCGGCGACCCGCACGGCGAGGGTGGAAGCGGCCAGGTCGTGGTCGACGAGCAGGCCCAAGGCGGTGTCCAGGGCGCGCAGGGACGCCTCGTCGGGCTTGCGCGCGCTGAGCCGGGCCCACAGGCGCTCGGCCAGCGAGCCCTCGTCGCGGTGGCCGATCCGCACCGGAGGCAGGGCGGCGACGAGGGTGGGGATGAGGATGCGAGCGGTGCCCAGCACGGCGCTCTCGGACAGGTCGAAGCGCAGTGGGTCCGCGGTCGCGGCGGCGATCGCCGCGACCCGCAACCGGTCGGTGGGCGAGGTGTGTTCGGGTAGCGCGTCGACGGCGCGTCGGGCGACGGAGACAGAGGTGTCGGGGGCCGTGAAGGTCGTGCCGGGAAGCATCCGCCCCGTCCACAGCCACTCGGCGATCTCCTCGTAGGAATGGCGCGCGGCCAGTTCGGTCGCGTCGACGCCCCGGAAGTAGTACCGGTCCGTGTCGATGAGCGTGATGCGGGTCCGGACGGACAGCTCGCCGCCGGTGCCCGAACTCCCGCCGCTGTCGCGCCTGTTGCGCCGGGCGAGCGCCTGTACCTCCTTGGCGTCGAAGGTGCTGCCGCGGCCGCCGGGCACACGTCGGCTGCCGAGCTGACCGCGGCTCACATAGGCGTAGACGGTCTCGGACTTCACACCGAGGAGCTCGGCGGCCTCCTTGGTGGTCAGCCGCCGTCCCTCGAGGTCGGGAACGGGTTCGTGATCGCTCATGAGGTCACCGTATCGGCGTTGAGTGAATATTGATTCAATCAATATTGACAGTAGCGGAGTCAATCATGGACAGTCGAATCAAGTCCAGGGAGGAAACATGTCCGTCAACAGGACCGCGGCGACCCTCGTCGACGTACCGCGAGGACTCGCGGGCGTCGTCGTCACCGACACGGAGATCGGTGATGTCCGAGGGGTCGAGGGCTTCTACCACTACCGCCAGTACTCGGCCGTCGAACTCGCGCAGACCCGCGGGTTCGAGGACGTCTGGCATCTTCTGGTCCACGGCGAACTGCCGGACGCCGAACGTGGCGCCGCCTTCGCCGCCGAGACCGCCGCTCTGCGCCGGCTGCCCGACGAGGTGCGGGCGGCACTGCCCGCCGTCGCGGCGGCGAGCGCGGTCTCCGGCCCGCTCGCCGGGATGCGCACGGCGCTGTCGCTGCTGGGTGCGGCGAAGGGCTTCCGCCCGGTGTACGACATCGACGCGGACGAACGTCGGCGGGACACCGTCGGCACGGCCGCGGCCGTGCCGACCCTGCTCACCGCGCTGTACCGGCTGGGGCAGGGGCTGGAACCCGTGGAACCGCGCGAGGACCTGTCCTACGCGGCCAACTACCTCTACATGTTGACGGGTTCGGAGCCGGATCCACGCTGTGCGCGGGCGATCGAGCAATACTTGATCTCAACCATTGATCACGGCTTCAATGCATCAACCTTCACGGCGCGCGTCATCACCTCGACGGGTGCGGATGTCGCGGCGTGTCTCGTGGGTGCGGTCGGGGCACTGTCGGGGCCGTTGCACGGCGGTGCGCCCAGTCGTGCGCTGGACACCCTCGATGCGATCGGTACGCCCGACCGTATCGATCCCTGGATCCGTGAACGGGTCCTCGCCGGCGAGCGCATCATGGGCTTCGGTCACGCCATCTACCGCACCGAGGACCCGCGCTCCCGCATGCTGCGCGAGGTCGCCGAGCGGTTCGGCGGCCCGCGCGTCGCCTTCGCCGTCGAGGTCGAGCGTCAGATCGAGGCGATCCTGGCCGAGCTGAAGCCCGGTCGCGAACTCCACGCCAACGTCGAGTTCTACGCGGGCGTGGTCATGGAACTCTGCGGTCTGCCCCGCGAGATGTTCACCCCGACCTTCGCGGCGGGGCGGGTGGTGGGCTGGAGCGCCAACATCCTGGAGCAGGCACAGGATTCGAAGATCATCAGGCCGGTGGCGCGGTATGTGGGGCCGGGGGCGCCGGTGGCGGTGCCGGGGGCGGTGTGAGAGACGCGAAAGGTCCGGCACCTGGCGAGGTGCCGGACCTGAGAGCGCGCCCGTCACCCCGACCGGTCGGCCCGTCGGCGCGTATCGGGATCTTCGGGAAGTTGCGAAGTGGTGCCGGGGGGCTGATCTTCGAGGGCCTGGCGAGGCCCGTGCGGATCGGTCCCGGACCGGGCGGCGGGGCCTTCCGGGTGTCGAGGCCGACGCCTGAGAGCGATGACCGCGGCAGTGGCGGCGATCAGGCTACCTGCCGCGCCGGCGGCTGCTGATATGTCGGCGACAAGGGACATGGCATCACTCACACATCCGGGATGTCTGCTCTGGCGCGGACCAGCGTCTCCCGAGTGATCACCACGATGCGTTCGTAGTCCGCGCGCGCGGCGTCTGCGGGAAGTTGCGAGTCGAGTGAGTCGGTTGCGTCCGTGCCGATGATGGCGAAATTCCCGTCGGCCAATTCGAAAATATCCGGGCAAGTCGCACCGGTTGCACTCCCTCGTTCTCGTGGAGACGCGCCGAGGCGACGGACGATCTGACTCACTGTTGAATTCCCTACTGGTCTCAAGGCAAAGGCGCCTGCGCACGACAGCAGCGCGGCGCGATTGCATCCCTGTAGGGCTGGGTCTCGACCACCGGGCGGCGTGGAGCGACGAATCCTTGTGGTGGCCGACTCCTTGCGCGGTCGCGCAGTAGTCAACCTCATTCCCCTCGAAGAACGCGCCGTTTTATTCATCCGTTATCGCCCGTTGGCGTGACGTGCATCGACAGACGGTGAGTGGGTGCTCCGCAAGGGCGGCGAAAGGGGCCTGAGCTTACATTTTCTGCCAAGGCGGGCATGCGGCTATTGGGTCGGCGGGTCCCCGACCACCCACCACTCCTCCGTGTCCGCCTCTTCCAACTGGCGCAGGAGATCGTCGACCATCAGTCCGATTTCAGCTTCCTCGGAGTTCGCGATGCTGGCGCGATGCGGCTGAGTGGCGTACCAGTACTCCCGCACGATCGGGTTCTGGAACATCCCGCGCGCAAGTCCGAAGAATTCTTCGCGGCTTATATTCCCAATGCGGTAGTAGAAGAGCAGATTGGTGTAAAGGACGTTTGCGAACAGATATTGCCGACGCTGCTTGGGGGAGACGGGGTCCTCGTAGAGGTCCAGGACTTCGGCGAGGTCGGGATCGTCGATTGCCTTGCTCAGCAACTCCCAGTGCTGGCGATGCTGGTTGGCCAGGTTGGTGTGCTGCTGGTTGTGCGCGTGCTGTTCCAGGTGCTCCAGGCGCACGCGCAGCGACTCGATGGTGTGGCGCTGCGCGGCCATGGTGGCGAGGACGCCGACGACCGCGCCGAGTCCGGCTGTTGCTGCGGAGCCGAGTGCACGTATCCCGTAGTTCTGTGTGGCCATGTCAACCCCCGGATCAGGCGGCCGTCCGCCGGTCGTCGGGGTGCGGGTCGACGGAAGGGGACCGGCGAGCGGTGGGCGGCGCTTGCCGTCTCCCAGGGTGCCGAGCGGCTCTGATCGGCGGGGGAGGCGGAGAGGAGGCGCACGGAGGGAAGCGAGGGTCGCACGCACCGGCGCCTTGCCCAACGTCTGCCCCGCAAGTGCTGCTAACAATCGTTCACTTCGCGGTGATTCTTCCGGCTCGTATCCTGGTCCGGCATTCAATCCTCGTACGTGCGCCGGGCCCACGATCCGGTGCACGCACCGGTGTCAGAGAGGTCGCACGTTGAGTCAGCCGAGCCACAGCCGTCGGCAGATCCCGGTCGTCGTACTCGCCGGATTCCTCGGCTCCGGCAAGACCACCCTCCTCAACCACCTCCTGCACCGCAGCGGAGGCAGCCGCATCGGTGCGATCGTCAACGACTTCGGGGCCATCGAGATCGACGCCATGGCCGTCGCGGGCGCCCTGGGCGACTCCACCGTCTCCCTCGGCAACGGCTGCCTGTGCTGCGCCGTCGACGCCGCCGAGCTGGACGTGTACCTCGAACGGCTTGCCCGTCCGGACACCGGCATCGATGTCGTCGTTATCGAGGCCAGCGGACTCGCCGAACCCCAGGAACTCGTGCGCATGCTGCTCGCGAGTGAGCATCCGGGGATCGTTTACGGCGGACTCGTCGAGGTCGTCGACGCCGCCGAGTTCGACGACACCCGCGCCAAGCACCCCGAGATCGACCGGCATCTCGCCCTCGCCGACCTCGTCGTGGTCAACAAGCTCGACCGGGCGGCCGACGGCGAGCGCGTCCTCGGACTCGTACGGTCCCTCGTCGACCGTGCCGCCGTGGTGTCCGCCGCCTACGGCCGCATCGACCCCGAGTTCCTCTTCGACTGCCGGCCCGGCGAGGAGCGGATCGGGCAGCTCTCCTTCGACGACCTGCACCACCACGGGGACGACACGCACGACGGGCATCTGCACGCCGCGTACGAGAGCCTCTCCTTCGTCTCCGAGACGCCGCTCGATCCGCGCCGGCTGATGCGGTTCCTCGACAGTCGGCCCGAGGGGCTGTACCGGATCAAGGGGTACGTCGACTTCGGCGCGTACGACAACCGGAACCGTTACGCCGTCCATGCCGTCGGGCGGTTCCTGCGCTTCTACCCGGAACCCTGGCCCGCGGACACCGAGCGCCTCAGCCAGCTGGTTCTCATCGGGTCCGGCATCGATGTGCCCGCGCTCGGCAAGGAACTGGGGGAGTGCCGGAGCGACGCCCCGCACACCGCCGACGAGCACGGAATGTGGGGCGTCCTGCGCTACGTACAGGATCCCGAAGAGGACCTTCAGGACCCCGCGTTCTAGACCGGTCCCGCCACCACCGACACCGTCTTCGCCAGCGACACACCCGAACCGTCACGGCGCGGGTCGATCTCCGGCAGGTCCGCCGGTGTGCCGTTCTTCTGCGCGGCGCGGGCCGGTACGGGACCCGCCCAGGCCAGGGACAGACAGTCCTCGCCCTTCAGGAACCGCTGGCAGCGGACGCCGCCGGTGGCGCGGCCCTTGCGCGGGTACTGGTCGAACGGAGTCAGCTTGGCCGTCGTCTGGACGGAGTCGTCCAGCGTGCCGCGCGAGCCCGCGACCGTGAAGACGACCGCGTCCACGGCCGGGTCCACCGCGGTGAAGGAGATGACCTTCGCGCCGTCCGTGAGCTTGACGCCCGCCATGCCTCCCGCGGGCCGGCCCTGCGGGCGGACCTGCGCGGCCTGGTAGCGCAGCAACTGCGCGTCGTCCGTGATGAAGACCAGGTCCTCATCACCGGTGCGCAGCTCGACCGCGCCGACGATCCGGTCACCGTCCTTCAGCGTGATGACCTCCAACTCCTCCTTGTTGGTCGGATAGTCGGGCACCACACGCTTGACCACACCCTGCTCCGTGCCGAGCGCCAGACCCGGCGACGACTCGTCGAGGGTCATCAGGCAGACCAGCGTCTCGCCGTCCGGCAGGGAGACGAACTCCGTCAGCGGAGCCCCTCCGGCGAGGTTCGGCGCCGACGCCGTGTCCGGCAGTTGCGGCAGGTCGATGACGTTGATCCGCAGCAGCCGGCCGCTCGACGTCACCGCGCCCACCTCACCGCGCGCGGTCGCCGGGACCGCCGAGACGATCACGTCGTGCTTCACGCGCCGGCTGTCCGCGTCCTCCGGGAAGGGTTCGCCGTTCGCCGTACGGGCCAGCAGACCCGTCGAGGACAGCAGCACCCGGCACGGGTCGTCCGCCACCTGGAGCGGAACGCCGACCGCGGGGGCGACCGCTCCCGCCTCCAGCAGGACCGTACGTCGGTCGGTGCCGAACTTCTTGGCCACCGCGGCCAGTTCGGTGGAGACCAGCTTGCGCAGCTCCGTGTCCGAGTCGAGGATCCGGGTCAGCTCCTCGATCTCCGCGTTGAGCCGCTCCTTCTCGGACTCCAGCTCGATGCGGTCGAACTTGGTGAGGCGGCGCAGCGGCGTGTCCAGGATGTACTGCGTCTGGATCTCGCTCAGCGAGAAACGCTCCATCAGGCGCTGCTTGGCCTGCGCGGAGTTGTCGCTGGAGCGGATGAGGCGGATGACCTCGTCGATGTCGACGAGTGCCGTGAGCAGGCCCTCCACCAGGTGCAGACGGTCACGGCGCTTGGTGCGGCGGAACTCGCTGCGCCGGCGCACGACCTCGAAGCGGTGGTCGAGGTAGACCTCGAGGAGCTCCTTGAGGCCCAGCGTCAGCGGCTGGCCGTCGACCAGCGCGACGTTGTTGATGCCGAAGGACTCCTCCATCGGCGTCAGCTTGTACAGCTGCTCCAGGACCGCCTCCGGTACGAAGCCGTTCTTGATCTCGATGACCAGGCGCAGGCCGTGCGCACGGTCGGTGAGGTCCTTGACGTCGGCGATGCCCTGGATCTTCTTCGAGCCGACCAGGTCCTTGATCTTGGCGATGACCTTCTCCGGGCCGACCGCGAAGGGCAGCTCGGTGATGACCAGACCCTTGCGGCGGGCCGTGACGGTGTCCACCGACACCGTGGCGCGGATCTTGAACGTGCCGCGGCCCGTCTCGTACGCGTCCCGGATGCCGGCCAGGCCGACGATCCGGCCGCCGGTGGGCAGGTCGGGGCCCGGGACGTACTTCATCAGCGTCTCGAGATCCGCGTTGGGGTGGCGGATCAGATGGCGGGCGGCCGCGATGACCTCGGAGAGGTTGTGCGGGGGCATGTTCGTGGCCATGCCGACCGCGATGCCCGACGCGCCGTTCACCAGCAGGTTCGGGAACGCGGCGGGCAGCGCCACCGGCTCCTGCTCCTGGCCGTCGTAGTTGGGGGCGAAGTCGACCGTGTCCTCTTCGATCGACTCGGTCATCAGGCTCGTCGCCTCGGCCTGCCGGCACTCGGTGTACCGCATGGCGGCCGGCGGGTCGTCGTTGCCCAGCGAACCGAAGTTGCCGTGGCCGTCGACCAGGGGAACGCGCATGGAGAAGGGCTGGGCCATGCGCACCAGGGCGTCGTAGATCGACGCGTCGCCGTGCGGGTGCAGCTTGCCCATGACCTCGCCGACGACGCGGGCGCACTTCACATAGCCGCGGTCGGGGCGCAGGCCCATCTCGTTCATCTGGTAGACGATTCGCCGGTGCACCGGCTTGAGGCCGTCACGGGCGTCCGGCAGGGCGCGGGAGTAGATGACCGAGTACGCGTACTCGAGGAAGGAGCCCTGCATCTCGTCGACGACGTCGATGTCGAGGATCTTCTCCTCGAACGAGTCGTCGGGCGGCGGGGTCTTCGTGCTTCGGCGGGCCATCGCTGCCGGCTCCTCTTTTCTGGTCGCTCGCCTTCGGGTCGCGCCCCTTCGGCTCACTCTTGCTGAAGCGTGAACGGGATCTGACGCGGACCATTGTGGACCGCGGCACTGACAACGCGGACGACGACCCGGCGTCAGCCGTCCCGCCGGGTGTTCACCCGTACGGCACGCGGCGCCCGCCCGCAGGCTACGGGATCTCGCTGTCGGCGTACGACCACCGGGAACTTCACCGGCGCTCCGCACGCTTGCATACAGTGGCAGGACCGGCAGAAAAACGCGGTTCAGATCAACCGCACCGCGATCGAAGGGACGTACATGCCCATGGGTCACACGGCCACAGACCAGGCAGGCACCGGAGGCCTGACAGCAACGGAGCACCGCCTGGCCAACGGGCTGCGCGTGGTGCTCTCCGAGGACCACCTGACCCCGGTCGCGGCGGTGTGCCTCTGGTACGACGTCGGCTCGCGTCACGAGGTCAAGGGCCGTACCGGCCTGGCTCACCTCTTCGAGCACCTGATGTTCCAGGGCTCCGGACAGGTCAAGGGCAACGGCCACTTCGAGCTCGTCCAGGGCGCGGGCGGCTCGCTCAACGGCACCACGAGCTTCGAGCGCACCAACTACTTCGAGACCATGCCCACCCACCAGCTGGAGCTCGCCCTCTGGCTGGAGGCCGACCGCATGGGCTCGCTGCTCGCCGCCCTCGACGACGAGTCGATGGAGAACCAGCGGGACGTCGTCAAGAACGAGCGTCGTCAGCGCTACGACAACGTCCCCTACGGCACGGCGTTCGAGAAGCTGACCGCCCTCGCCTATCCCGAGGGGCACCCGTACCACCACACGCCGATCGGTTCGATGGCCGACCTGGACGCGGCCACGCTGGAGGACGCGCGCGCGTTCTTCCGGACGTACTACGCGCCGGGCAACGCGGTGCTGTCCGTCGTCGGCGACATCGACCCCGAGCAGACGCTCGCCTGGATCGAGAAGTACTTCGGCTCGATCGCGTCCCACGACGGCAAGCCCGCCCCGCGCGACGGCTCGCTGCCCGAGGTCATCGGCGAGCAGCTGCGCGAGGTCGTCGAGGAAGAGGTCCCCGCGCGCGCGTTGATGGCGGCCTACCGCCTGCCGCACGACGGCACGCGCGACGCCGACGCGGCAGACCTGGCGCTCACCGTCCTCGGCGGCGGCGAGTCCTCCCGCATCTACAACCGGCTGGTACGCCGCGACCGTACGGCCGTCGCCGCCGGCTTCGGCCTGCTGCGGCTCGCCGGGGCGCCCTCCCTGGGGTGGCTGGACGTGAAGACGTCCGGTGACGTCGAGGTGCCGGTCATCGAGGCGGCGATCGACGAGGAGCTCGCCCGGTTCGCCGCGGAGGGTCCCACGGCCGAGGAAATGGAGCGCGCCCAGGCCCAGTTGGAGCGCGAGTGGCTGGACCGGCTCGGCACCGTCGCGGGCCGCGCCGACGAACTGTGCCGCTACGCCGTCCTGTTCGGCGACCCGCAGCTCGCCCTCACCGCCGTCAACCGTGTGCTCGAGGTGAGCGCCCAGGAGGTCCAGGAGGTCGCCAAGGCCCGCCTGCGCCCCGACAACCGCGCGGTGCTCGTCTACGAGCCCGTCTCCGGAGAGACCGCCGAGGACGCGGATCCCCCGGAGGACCCCGAGGCCGAGGCCACCGTCGAGGCCGGCGACAAGAACGAGGAGGCGGCCAAGTGACCGAGCTCGCCACGATGGAATTCCACCCCCGGCCGCAGGCGGGCGAGGCGCGGCCGTGGGCCTTCCCGGCCCCCGAGCGCGGCACGCTCGACAACGGCCTGACGGTCCTGCGCTGCCACCGCCCCGGCCAGCAGGTCGTCGCCGTCGAGGTCCTCCTCGACGCCCCGCTGGACGCCGAGCCGGCCGGCCTGGACGGCGTCGCCACGATCATGGCGCGGGCCTTCTCGGAGGGCACCGACAAGCACACCGCCGAGGAGTTCGCCGCCGAGCTGGAGCGGGCCGGCGCCACCCTCGACGCCCACGCCGACCACCCCGGCGTACGGCTGAGCCTCGAGGTCCCGGCGTCGCGGCTGCCCAAGGCGCTCGGTCTGCTGGCCGACGCCCTCAGAGCGCCCGCGTTCGCGGACAGCGAGGTCGAGCGCCTCGTCACCAATCGCCTCGACGAGATCCCGCACGAGCTGGCCAACCCCTCGCGCCGGGCCGCCAAGGAGCTCTCCAGGACCCTGTTCCCGGCGGACCTGCGCATGTCCCGCCCACGCCAGGGCACCGAGGGGACCGTCCGGAACATCGACTCCGCGGCCGTACGCGCCTTCTACGAGAAGCACGTCCGCCCGGCCACCGGCACCGTCGTGGTCGTCGGTGACCTCACCGGCATCGACCTCGACGCGCTGCTCGCCGACACCCTCGGCTCGTGGACCGGCTCCCAGGCCGAGCCGCGTCCGGTGCCGCCGATCACCGCCGACGACACGGGCCGTGTCGTCATCGTGGACCGGCCCGGCGCCGTCCAGACGCAGCTGCTGATCGGCCGGATCGGCGCCGACCGGCACGACCGTGTGTGGGCCGCGCAGGTGCTCGGCACGTACTGCCTCGGTGGCACCCTCACCTCCCGCCTGGACCGCGTCCTGCGCGAGGAGAAGGGCTACACCTACGGCGTGCGCTCGTTCGGGCAGGTCCTCAGGTCCGCTCCCGACGGTACGGGCGCCGCGATGCTCGCCATCAGCGGCTCCGTCGACACCCCGAACACCGGTCCGGCCCTGGACGACCTGTGGACGGTCCTGCGCACCCTCGCCGCGGAGGGGCTCACCGACGCAGAGCGGGACGTCGCCGTGCAGAACCTCGTCGGCGTGGCCCCGCTGAAGTACGAGACCGCGGCGGCCGTCGCGAGCACGCTGGCCGACCAGGTCGAGCAGCACCTGCCCGACGACTACCAGGCCACGCTGTACCGCCAGCTCGCCGCGACCGGCACCGTGGAGGCCACCGCGGCGGCCGTCAACGCCTTCCCGGTGGACCGGCTGGTGACGGTCCTGGTCGGCGACGCGTCCGCCATCAAGGAGCCCGTGGAGGCCCTCGGAATCGGTGAAGTGACCGTCGTGTCCGCCGAGTAGCGGCACGCGCGTGAAGGGGCCCTGGTGACTGACGTGTCACCAGGGCCCCTTAATGTCCGAATTAGGGGAGAGGTTGCCTGTCTGCCCTGTGGCATGCGCTACAAAAGCCCTGATCCGTTTGGGGTTTGAAAGTCGCCCCGCTTAGCGTCATCCGGGCTGTTCGTCAGGCAGTGCGCCGCGCCCGCGGCACCGGACAGCCATCGCCGAGTCCCCGTACGGCGCGAGCCAGGGGAGCCGGGGACCCACATTTATGTAGTCCCTGGGGTGAATCGGACGCCCGCGCGTGCAGCGAGGGGGTCCGTAGGAGACCTTCCTGCTCCGAACCCGTCAGCTAACCCGGTAGGCGAGAGGGAAGGAAAGGACCAGCCACTACATGGCGTTCACGCGCGCCACCGGGAAGCACCGCCGTCCCAGCCGGATGAAGCGCACCACCGCCCACGTGGCGGGGGTCGCGGCACTCACCACCACCGGCGTCATCGGCACCCTCGCGGCCCCGGCCCTCGCCGCGGAGCCCGCGGCCGAGCAGACCGGCCTCACCCCGGTCATCACCATCGGCGACTCGGTCGCCGCCCAGATCGACGCCCAGGCCGAGGCCCAACAGCAGGCGGCCGTCGAGGCCGCCGAGCAGAAGGCCCGGCAGAAGGCCGAGGAGGAGGCGCGCGAGAAGGCCGCCGCCAAGGCCGAGAAGGAGCGCGAGGCCAAGGAGCGCGTCGCCCGCGCCGCCGCCGAGCGCAAGCGCCTCAACAGCTACGTCGCCCCGATCTCGGGCTCGTACATCTCCACCGGCTACAAGGCCGGCGGCGCCGTCTGGTCCTCCGGCAGCCACACCGGCGTCGACTTCCACGCCGCCAGCGGCACCTCCGTCCGCTCGGTCGGCTCCGGCACGGTCGTCGAGGCCGGCTGGGGCGGGTCGTACGGCAACAACATCGTGATCAAGATGAACGACGGCACGTACACCCAGTACGGGCACCTGTCGTCCATCGGTGTCTCGGTGGGCCAGACGGTCACTCCGGGCCAGCAGATCGGCCTCTCCGGCGCGACCGGCAACGTCACCGGGGCGCACCTGCACTTCGAGGCGCGCACGACCGCGGAGTACGGCTCGGACATCGACCCCGTCGCCTACCTGCGTTCGCATGGTGTGAACGTCTGACGACGGACCGCGAGATCTTCTGAAACCCCGGCTCTCCGAGCCGGGGTTTTGCCGTTTGTGTCGCCCCGCTGTCCAAAAAATATCCATGGATTCCGGCTCGCCATCGGAAATTCCCGCTCTTTGCAATAGAGTCACTGAACACACGTCAATCATCGACGTTTCACGGGGATTAAGGCGGAGGTCGGTCATGCGTATTCCGGCGCACTCGGTATGCACCGCGATCAGGGACGACATCGTCGCCGGTGTCTACGAGCGCGGCAGCCGCCTCACCGAGGAACTCCTCGCCCGTCGCTACGGGGTCTCCCGTGTCCCCGTCCGGGAGGCGCTGCGCACTCTGGAGGCCGAGGGCTTCGTGGTGACGCGGCGGCACGCGGGCGCGTGCGTGGCCGAACCGACCGAGCAGGAGGCCGCCGACCTGCTGGAGATGCGGATGCTCCTGGAGCCCCTGGGTGCCTCGCGGGCCGCCCAGCGGCGCACCGAGGCACATCTGAAGGTCCTGCGCGGTCTGGTCAGGCTGGGCCAGGAGCGCGCCAGGAGGGGCAACAGCGATGACCTGCGGTCCCTGGGCGGCTGGTTCCACGAGACGCTCGCCCAGGCCTCCGGCAGCCCCGCGCTGACCTCGATGCTGACCCAGCTGCGGCACAAGATCTCCTGGATGTACGCCGTGGACGCCCCGGCCAACCCCGTCGAGTCCTGGGCGGAGCACGGCGCCATCGTCGACGCCGTGGCGCGCGGCGACGGAGAGCGCGCGCGGGCGGTCACGGCGCTGCACACGGAGCGCTCGACAGCCGCGCACCGACTCCGATTCAACGGCGCGGGAGATCGGCCGGAGCGTGTGAGGAACTCGCAACATCCCGTAAACATGCCGAGCCTGCGGCATTAACACGAGAGCCGTATACAAAGAGGCAGTAATTCGTGGGGGATTATTTCTGCTGCCTTTGAGCGGGAAATGCAAAGGGCTCGCCCGATAAATTCGGACGAGCCCTTCTGTGGTGCCGTGAATCAGTCGGCCCCGGTAAATCAGACGGTCTCGGGAAGCTCCTCGAGACCCTCGGAGACCAGCTTCGCCAGTCGGTCGAGGGCGGCGTCCGCGCCCTCGGCGTCGGAGGCGAGGACGATCTCCTCGCCGCCCTGGGCGCCGAGGCCCAGAACCGCCAGCATGGAGGCCGCGTTGACGGGGTTGCCGTCGGCCTTGGCGATCGTCACGGGGATACCGGAGGCCGTGGTGGCCCGGACGAAGATGGAAGCGGGGCGGGCGTGAAGACCCTCGGCCCAGCCGACGTTGACGCGGCGCTCAGCCATGTGATGCTGCCCTTCGGTGTTCAGGGTTGTCTAGACCAGTTTCCCACAACGTGAAGCGTCTCCGGATCGGACCTGTGTCCCGTCCGGGGTGAGTCGTCGGACCGCGGCCTCGGTCCGACTTCCGTCCTTGAGTGATCCTCTTGCGTTCTCCACAGACTGCCTCGCGCCGTTGTCGTACGCGAGCCGTAATCTGGGGCCCATGCAGACCTCGCCGGACCGGCACGAGTACCCCGCGCACTGGGAAGCCGACGTGGTGCTGCGCGACGGCGGCACCGCGCGCATCCGCCCCATCACCGTTGATGACGCCGAGCGCCTGGTCAGCTTCTACGAGCAGGTGTCGGACGAGTCGAAGTACTACCGCTTCTTCGCGCCCTACCCTCGTCTGTCCGCCAAGGACGTCCACCGCTTCACGCACCACGACTTCGTGGACCGGGTGGGACTCGCCGCCACGGTCGGCGGTGAGTTCATCGCCACCGTACGCTACGACCGCATCGGCGCCGATGGAATGCCCGCGTCCGCACCGGCCGACGAGGCCGAGGTCGCCTTCCTCGTGCAGGACGCCCACCAGGGCCGGGGCGTCGCCTCCGCCCTCCTCGAACACATCGGGGCCGTCGCCCGCGAGCGCGGCATCCGCCGCTTCGCCGCCGAGGTGCTGCCCGCCAACAACAAGATGATCAAGGTGTTCAGGGACGCCGGGTACACCCAGAAGCGCAGCTTCGAGGACGGCGTCGTCCGCCTGGAGTTCGACCTCGAACCCACCGACCGCTCCCTCGCCGTGCAGTACGCGCGCGAGCAGCGCGCCGAGGCAAGGTCGGTGCAGCGGCTGCTCACGCCCGGCTCGGTCGCCGTGATCGGCGTCGGCCGCGCCCGTGGTGGCGTGGGCCGCGGCATCTTCGACAACATCCGCGACGCCGGCTTCACGGGCCGGCTGTACGCCGTGAACCAGGCATTCCCCGACAAGGAGCTCGACGGGGTACCCGCCTACCGCTCGGTGCGCGACATCGAGGGGCCCGTCGACCTGGCGGTCGTCGCCGTGCCCGCCGAGCACGTCCCCCAGGTCGTCACCGAGTGCGGCGAGCACGGCGTGCAGGGACTCGTGGTGATCTCCGCGGGGTACGCCGAGAGCGGGCCCGAGGGACGCGAACGGCAGCGCGAACTCGTACGGCACGCACGCGCGTACGGCATGCGGATCATCGGGCCCAACGCCTTCGGCATCATCAACACCAACCCGGACGTACAGCTGAACGCGTCCCTCGCCAACGAGAAGCCCCGCCCCGGCCGTATCGGCCTCTTCGCCCAGTCCGGTGCCATCGGCATCGCCCTGCTGTCCCGCCTGCACCGACGCGGCGGCGGCGTCACGGGGACCACGGGCGTGTCCACCTTCGTCTCCTCCGGCAACCGCGCGGACGTCTCCGGCAACGATGTTCTTCAGTACTGGTACGACGACCCGGACACCGACGTCGTCCTCATGTACCTGGAGTCCATCGGAAACCCGCGCAAGTTCACCCGCCTCGCCCGCCGCACCGCGGCCGCCAAGCCGCTGGTCGTCGTCCAGAGCGCCGGCGCCGCCCCCCAGGGGCATGCCGTACGGGCCACCCGGCTGCCGCACTCGACGGTGTCCGCCCTGCTCGGACAGGCCGGTGTGATCCGCGTGGACACGATCACCGAGCTCGTCGACACCGGCCTGCTGCTCGCCCGGCAGCCCCTCCCGGGCGGCCCGCGCGTGGCGATCCTCGGCAACTCCGAGTCCCTGGGCCTGCTGACCTACGACGCCTGCCTCTCCGAGGGGCTCAGGCCGCTGACCCCGCTGGACCTGACGACGGCCGCCTCGCCCGCGGACTTCCACACCGCCCTGTCGCGCGCGCTGGCGGACTACACCTGCGACGCGGTGGTCGTGACCGCGATACCCGCCGTGGGGGAGGGCTCCGCCGGGGACGCGGCGCTCGCCGAGGCGCTCAGGTCGGCGGCCGAGCGGCTGCCGGGCAAGCCGGTGCTGGTGGTCCACGTCGAGCTGGGCGGACTCGCGGAGGCACTGTCCGCCGCGGCCAGCACGGCACCGCAGGCCGCCACGCCGAGCGCCTCCCACCCCTTCCGCGCCCTGGACCGCCTCGCCGTCAAGGCCCCCGAAGAGGCACCCCGGAACTGCTCCCGTCTCATCCCCGCCTATCCCGCCGCGGAGCGTGCCGTCCGCGCCCTCGGCGAAGCCGTGAAGTACGCCCAGTGGCGACGAGACGCCGCGGAGCCCGGCAAGGTGCCCGAGCACGAGGACATCGACGAGAAGGGCGCCGCCGAACTGATCGACGGCCTCCTCGCACGCGGACAGGGCCTGACCCTAGGCACCGACGAGACCTGCGAACTCCTCGGCAGGTACGGCGTCCAGGTGCACCGGGCCCTGCCCGCACCCACCCCCGACGACGCCGCCCGAGCCGCCGGCGCCCTCGGCTACCCCGTCGCCCTCAAGGCCACCGCCCCGCACCTCAGGCACCGCGCCGACCTGGGCGGCGTCCGCCTCGATCTCGCGGACGAGGAACAACTGCGGCGGGCGTACGCCGAGTTGACCGAGCTGTTCGGGACGCCCGAGGAGCTGCGCCCCGTCGTGCAGCGGATGGCCCCACGCGGCGTGGACACCGTCGTACGGGCCGTCATCGACCCCGCGGCCGGAGCGGTGCTCTCCTTCGGGCTCGCCGGTGCCGCCTCGCAGCTGCTCGGGGACGTCGCGCACCGGCTGATTCCGGTCACCGACCGCGAGGCGACCTCTCTGGTCCGCTCCATCCGGACGGCACCGCTCCTGTTCGGCTGGAGAGGCTCGGCGCCCGTCGACACCGCGGCCCTGGAGGAGCTGCTGCTGAGGGTGTCCCGCCTCGTCGACGACCACCCCGAGGTCGTCGCGGTGACCCTGGAACCGGTCGTCGTGGCCCCGCACGGCCTGAGCGTCCTCGGCGCCTCCGTACGCCTGGCACCCCCGCCCGCCCGCGACGACCTCGGCCCGCGAACCCTGCCCGCGTACTGAGAACACCCCTGAGCGGTGCCTCGCAGTCGGTGGTCCCCCGTAGGATGGGGCTCATGGCCAAGACCAGTACGACGACCCAGGGGCTGCGAGCGGCGATCGAGCGCAGCGGCTACTACCCGGCCCTCGTGGCCGAGGCGGTGGAGGCCGCTGTGGGCGGCGAGCCCATCCGGTCGTACCTGGTCCACCAGGAGACGACTTTCGACCAGAACGAGGTGCGGCGGCATGTGACCGTGCTCGTCCTCACCGGCAACCGCTTCATCGTCAGCCACACCGACGAGCAGGCCGCCGACAGCACCTCCCCGACGCCGTACGCCACGACGTCCACCGAGTCCGTGAAGCTTGGCCGGATCTCGTCGGTCGTGCTCAGCCGGGTGGTCGCCAACCCGGAGCAGTACCAGCCGGGCACCCTGCCCCGCGAGGTCGTGCTGACCATCGGCTGGGGCGCCGTCTCCCGGATCGACCTGGAGCCGGCCGCCTGCGGCGACCCCAACTGCGAGGCCGACCACGGCTACACGGGCAACTCGACCGCAGACGACCTCAGTCTGCGGGTCAGCGAGGCCGGCGACGGCCCCGAGACGGTCCGCCAGACCCTCGTCTTCGCCCAGTCCCTCTCCGAGGCGACCGCGGACACCGCACACTGATGGCGCAGCCCACCGCCTGGGAGTCCTACCCGGAACCACTGGCCGTCGACTCCGCACCGCTGCCCGAATACGGCAGCGGCTCCCTCGCCGACCTCCTGCCCACGCTCGCCGCCGGCATGGGCGTACCCGGCACGACCGCCACGATCACCGAGCTGACCCCCGCCGACCGGAACTGCGTGTTCCTGATCGACGGCCTCGGCTGGGAGCAGCTGCGGGCGCACCCGGACGAGGCCCCCTACCTGGCCTCGCTGCTCGCGGGCTCGCGCGGCGGCACCGGCCGGCCGATCACCGCCGGCTACCCGGCGACCACCGCGACCTCCCTCGCCTCCGTCGGCACCGGACTGCCGCCGGGCGCGCACGGACTGCCCGGCTACACCGTGCGCAACCCCGACACCGGCGAGCTGATGAACCAGCTGCGCTGGCAGCCGTGGACCTCGCCGCGTGTGTGGCAGCCGTACCCCACGGTCTTCCAGCTCGCCCATGACGCGGGCGTGCACGCGGCGCAGGTGTCCTCACCGACCTTCGAGAACACCCCGCTGACCAAGGTCGCGCTGAGCGGCGGCAAGTTCCTCGGCCGGCTGGCGGGCGAGGACCGCATGGACCTCGCGGCCGAGCAACTGGCCGCCGCCGACCGCGCGCTGGTCTACACGTACTACGCCGAACTCGACGGCGCGGGACACCGCTTCGGCGTCGACTCCGACACCTGGCGCGGTCAGCTCATGCACGTGGACCGTCTGGTGCAGCGCCTCGCGGAACAACTCCCGCCGCGCAGCGCCCTCTACGTCACCGCGGACCACGGCATGGTCGACATCCCCTTCGACGAGCAGCACCGCATCGACTTCGACGAGGACTGGGAGCTGCGCGCCGGAGTCGCCCTGCTGGGCGGCGAGGGCCGGGCCCGCCACATCTACGCGGTGCCGGGCGCCGAGAACGACGTCCTGACCTGCTGGCGCGAGGTGCTCGGCGAGCAGTTCTGGGTGGCCTCGCGGGACGAGGCGATCGCCGCCGGCTGGTTCGGCCCACAGGTCGACGACCGGGTGTACGCGCGTCTCGGCGACGTGGTCGCGGCCGCGCGGGACGACGTCCTGATCATCGCGTCCGAGCGGGAGCCCAAGGAGTCGGCGATGGTCGGCAACCACGGTTCGATGACCCCCGCGGAGCAGTTGGTCCCGCTGCTCGAAGTACGCTCCTGAAACCTCCCGCTGCCGTCCTCCGTTGCCGAAAGGTGCTCAACTCCCCATGCCCGAGCTGGTGTTCTTCTCCGGAACCATGGACTGCGGGAAGTCGACCCTGGCTCTCCAGATCGAGCACAACCGCTCCGCGCGCGGCCTGCAGGGCATGATCTTCACCCGGGACGACCGCGCTGGCGAGGGCAAACTCTCCTCCCGCCTCGGCCTGGTCACGGACGCGGTGGAGGTCGAGGACGGCCAGGACCTGTACGCCTACCTGGTCGACCACCTCTCCCAGGGCGGCCGCGCGGACTACGTCATCGCCGACGAGGCCCAGTTCCTGGCCCCTGGGCAGATCGACCAACTCGCCCGCGTCGTCGACGACCTGGGCCTCGACGTCTACGCCTTCGGCATCACGACGGACTTCCGCTCCAAGTTGTTCCCGGGCTCCCAGCGCCTGGTGGAACTGGCCGACCGCGTAGAGGTGTTGCAGGTCGAGGCCCTCTGCTGGTGCGGCGCCCGCGCCACGCACAACGCCCGCACGATAGGGGGCGAGATGGTCGTGGAAGGCGCTCAGGTGGTCGTCGGGGACGTCAACCAGGCGGAAGCGATCGGGTACGAGGTCCTGTGCCGTCGCCATCACCGCCGCCGGATGACCGCGGCCACGGCACGGGCGGCGGCGTTGTCCCCCGACGTGCTGCCCGTCACCGCCGTCTGAGGGCCCGGCACGGCGGTCACTTCCTGGTCCGACCCGGCTCACGCATGCCCTGGCCGTCTCTCGAGTCGATCTCCAGCAAAGCCCGGCGGAGCTTTGAGAAGCCCCTCCTGCGTTTGACCTGTCCCGAAACCCCAGGGGCCACAGTCGACAACAGGAGGTTCAGACATGGACGCCGAGCAGATCACCGAGGTCGAGGTCGAGACGGACGAGCTGGCCGAGGAGTTCGGTCTCACGGTCTCGGGCGTGGCCTACTACGCCCCGGCCGTCTGATCTCCGACATCAGGCGACCTGCCCTCCTGGCGACCAGGCGGGCTCGCGATGGCCGCAAAGGGCGAACTCCCTTTGCGGCCATCACCCTTCGTGGCGCACACCCATCGGATCAACGACAGCCGATCAACGGCAGCTGATCAACGGCAGCTGATCAACGACAGCCGATCGACGACAGAGGACCACGACGGAGGAGCCAGCGGTGGAGAAGTTTCTGCGGACCAAGGGAAGCGTCGGCGACCTGCCCCCGATGCAGGAGCCGCCGGGGGGAACCTTCGAGCCGGAGCCGGCCCCTCGGTCACGTGAACTCCTCGCCTCCCACTTCGACCTGGAGAGCCCCGGCGGCCCCCTGCACGCCCAGTGCACCGCCGACGTCGGCCGTCGCCTCGACCATGACCTGCCCGTACCCGTCTACCAGATCGCCTCGCTCGGACTGCTGAGGCAGGCGCTGAAGACCGAGGAGCCCGGCCGGCCCAACCCGGACGACCCCCGCGACCTGCCCGTATCCCTGAGGTCGGCCCGCTGGCAGCACCTGTGCGCCCTGACCGAGAGCTGGTCCGGGCTGTCCACCGGCGACCGGTCCCGCCTGGTGACCGCGCTGGCCAAGCTCGGCTTCTGGAAGACCATCGCGGCCCTCGTCCCCGCCGACCCGACCGGCCGCGATCTGGACGCCCTGCGGCTGGCCTACTTCCGGCACAACGCCGACGCACAGCTCGCCGGGGACGCCCGGAGCGCGGCCGCGGCGTTCGTGCGGGCCGCGGCGTCATGGAGACCATCGCCCGCACCGAGGAGTTCGACCCGGCCGTACGGTACGGGGCCGCCGCCCACATGATCGTGCTGTGCGCCAAGGGCGAGAAGCAGAAGGCACTGGCCGACATGCGGTACTGGCTGGCCGCCGCCGACGAGGTGGCCGACCGGGCCGGCGTGGAGATGGAGCCGCTGCACACGTCCATCTACCGGCGCGGAGTGGCCTTCATACCGTTCTTCGAGGGCGACCACGCGGAGGTCGACCGGCAGCTGCAACTGGCGGAGAAATACGCCCTGGAGGCCGTGGCGCTCGCGGACGGCGATGCCCGGCTCCTGGCGCTGGAGAACGTCCACCCCGTCCTCGAGACCTCAGGGCGTTCGGCCAAGGCCCGCGGGGACGTCGAGGGCGCGGAGCGGTTCTACCGACGGATGACCGAGTGGGACCCGCTCGATCCCAAGGCGCACGTACGGCCGGCCGACTTCCTGATGGGGGAGCGCCGGGTCGCCGAGGCGCGCGAGGCGTACCGCACCGCCGCCGGGCTGGGTGCTCCGTACGCCTCCTACGCCCACTGCCAGGCCGCCCGCTGCTCCCTGCGGCTGGAGCAGCCGGACCGGGCCCACGGTGCCCTGGTGGCGTCGGCCTCCCTCGACCGGCAGGCGCTGTCCCCGCTGATCCTGCTGCGTGACATCAGCACCGACGGCGGGCCCGCCCCGCTGCGCCAGTGGGCCGTGGACGAGCTCGCCGTACGGATGGGGGCGGCCCGATGAGTCCGAACCCGCTTCTGGAGCCTCCCGCCCCTGGGCCTGGACGGCCGCTGACCGTCGTCAGGCCGATCACCGACCCCGCCCTCCTGCGATCCGTCGCCGGCCGGTTCCCCACGGGCGTCATCGTCATCACCACCACGACGTCGACCGGCCCGGCGGGATTCACCTGCCGGGCCTTCACCTCCCTGTCCCTGGACCCGCCGCTGATCTCCTTCAACGTCTCCCGGTTCTCGGACACTTGGCCACTGGTCCGCGAAGCCGGCATGTTCTGCGTCAACGTCCTCGCCGCGGACCAGCAGGACATCGCCCGCGCCTTCGCCCGCCGCCACCCCGACCGCTTCGCCGACATCCCCTGCTCCTGCGTCCTGGGCAACGGCACCCCACGCCTGTCCGGCGCAACAGCCTGGCTGGAAGCGACCGTTGAGGACACCTGCGCCGGCGGCGACCACCTGATCGTCATCGGCCGCGTCACGGCCGCCATCGCGGGAGAACGGGAAGAGGCACTGCTGTTCCACCCCGGCGCCTATGGACCGACCGGTTCCGAGGCGGAGGGGCTGAGGCGTGTGGGTTGACGGTCCCTTCGCCCACGTCGTCGGCGATCCGAGCCTCAGCGAGGTCCCTGTACCACCGAGAAGCGTGCCCCCTCCGGATCCGCCACCGTCGCCACGCGGCCGTGGGGGCTCTCGTGGGCCGGTTTCAGGATGTGGCCGCCGAGGGCGGTGAGGTGGGAGAGGGTTTCGTCGGTGTCGGCCACCTCGAAGTACGTCATCCAGTGCGGGCCCCGGTCGCGGGGGAGGGAGTTGCCGACGCCGTGGATTCCGGCAACCGGGTGACCGTCGATATGGAGGGTGACGTAGTCGAAGTCGGCGGAGACCACCGGCTCCTCCTCGTAGCCGAAGACCGTTTCGTAGAACTTGGTGACGCTCGCCGTCTCGAAGGTGAGCAGCTCGTGCCAGGCCGGTGTGCCGGGGACGCCCGAGATGCCCGTGCCGCGGTGCACTCCCGCCTGCCAGATGCCGAAGACCGCGCCGGAGGGGTCGGAAGCGATCGCCAGCCGGCCCGCGTCCTCCGCGTCCAGGGGGCCGACCCCGACCGTGCCGCCGCACAGCCGTACCGTCTCCGCGGTCAGGTCGACGTCGTCCGAGGCGAGGTAGGGCGTCCAGGCGACCGGAAGGTGGCGGTCGGGCGGAAGCTGGCCGATTCCGGCGACCTCCTCGCCGTCCAGCAGGGCCCGGACGTAGGGCCCGAGCTGCTTGGGACCGGGTTGGAATTCCCAACCGAACAGTTCGCCGTAGAAGTCCTGGGTCGTGGTCAGTCCGTGCACCATCAGGCTCACCCAGCAGGGCGTGCCGGGGGTGTGCGTCTCGCCGGTCATCGTCACTCTCTCCTCGACCCCTCGCGGCGGCCGTGTCGCCGCCGCTCTCCGGAACCCCGTGCCGATGCTCGCACCACCCGTGGCACGGCGCGCTCCGGGCGCGCCGCCGCTCCGTGGCCCGTGTCCGCAGAATGCCCGGTGTGCGGTTTCCCGTCCGTTTCTGCGTGATTGCCCACAGGTGTCGATCGGCTGTACAGCATGTGCCCGATCCCGTACGCCTCGTGATCGGGCCTGCCCGGCGGAGCAGAGTAGCCGGACATGGACGATGCGGCCACCCCGTGCGCAAGGATGGTGGCCATGAACGCCATCATCTCCGCATCCGAACTCGTGAGCGAACTGACGGGCGAGAACCCGCCGGTGCTGCTCGACGTCCGCTGGCAGTTGAGCGTGGCCAAAGCGGCCGGAGAACCGCCCTTCGACGGCCGGGCCGAGTACGCGGCCGGGCACATCCCGGGCGCGGTCTTCGTCGACCTGGACAGGGAACTTGCCTCCGCCGCCGGTGCGCGCGGTCGGCATCCGCTGCCCGATGTCGCGGAGTTCGGTGCCGCGATGCGCCGGGCGGGTGTGTCGGCCGTCGTGCCGGTGGTCGTGTACGACGGGGGACAGGGCTGGGCGGCAGCCCGCGCGTGGTGGCTGCTGCGCTGGACGGGTCACCCGGACGTGCGGGTCCTCGACGGCGGGTTGCCGACGTGGGAGGGGCCCCTGCGGTCGTCGGTGCCCGGTCCCGCTCTCGCCGAGGGCGACTTCGAACCGGTGCCGGGAGCCGCGGGGCTGCTCGACGCGGACGCGGCGGCGGCGCTGGCACGGTCCGGCGTGCTGTTCGACGCGCGGGCGGGGGAGCGGTACCGGGGCGAGGTCGAGCCGATCGACCGGGTCGGCGGGCACATCCCGGGCGCCGTGTCCGCGCCGACGAACGAGAACGTGGGGCCGGACGGGCGGTTCCTGCCCGCCGAGGAGCTGGGTGCGCGCTTCAAGGCCCTCGGGGCGGGTGACGGCTCCGAGGTCGGGGTGTACTGCGGTTCGGGCGTCTCCGGGGCGCACGAGGTGCTGGCCCTGGCGGTCGCGGGGATTCCGGCGGCGCTGTACGTCGGTTCGTGGTCGGAGTGGTCGTCGGATCCGTCTCGGCCGGTCGCCGTGGGCCCGGACCCTCAGTGACCCGGCGCTGGGGCTGAGCGGGGCTCGCGTGGCCCGGCTGCCGCCCTCTTCGGGTACGAATGCCCGCAGGGCAGGCGGCTGAAGGCGTGGCCGCGCGTGGCCACGCCGCCTGGCCGTACCCGCGTCGTCCAAGCCGGAGGGCCCGCTGCCGAACGGCGCGGGCCCTCATCCTCGTACGGCCGTCTTCACAGCCGTACGACCGACTACTCCTGCTTCTTGCGTCGCGTGCCGAACACGATCTCGTCCCAGCTCGGGACGGCCGCGCGGCGGCCGGGACGGACGCCGTCGGCCTCGGCCTGGCGGTCGGTGGAGCCGATGAGACGGTCGCGGTGGCTGCCGACGGAACGGGGCATGAGGACGTCCGCGTAGGCCGAGCCGGCCGAGGCCGCCGGGGCCGGGGGTTCCTCCGCCTCGGGTTCGGCGGGGGGCTCCTCCATGGGCGGGGCGGGCTCCGACGGGCGCTCCGGAACCACCAGGTCGCCCCGGAAGCTCGGCACCGCCTCCAGCAGGCTGGTCAGCGAGTCCCGCTCGGCCGCGGCCTCCTCGACCGGATCGGGCGTCGGCACGGGCAGGCTCGGCCCCCGTTCGAGGGCACGGTCCAGCGGACGGTCGCGCGGCAGCCGCGCGATCCTCGGGACGAACGGAAAGCTGGGCTCCGGCACGGCGAGGTCGTCGGACTCGCCGATCAGCGAGCGTGCCTCCTCGTCGACGGCCTGGACGAGCCGCCGGGGCGGGTCGTACGTCCAGCTCGCCGAGTGCGGCTCGCCCGCGACCCGGTAGACCAGCAGGACTTCCCAGGTGCCGTCGTCGCGGCGCCACGAGTCCCACTGGACGGTGTCCTTCTCGACGCCGCGCAGCAGCAGGCGCTCCTGGACGGCCTCGCCGAGCTGGGGACCCGCGTTCTCGCCGGGGCGGCGGACGGGTGTCTTGCGTGCCCGCTCGGCCATGAACGCGCGCTCCGCGAGCACAGGGCCCTCGAAACGGCGTACGCGGTCCACGGGGATGCCGGCCATCTGCGCGACCTCTTCGGCCGTCGCACCGGCGCGTATACGTGCCTGAATGTCACGGGGGCGGAGATGGCTCTCCACCTCGATCTCGATCTGGCCGAGGCGGGGACGGTCGCCGCGTACCGCGGCGCGCAGACGCTCGTCAATCGGAAGCGTGTACTCCGTGCTGTCCGCAGCCTTCAGCACCAGCCGTGTGCCGTCATTCGAGACGGCCACGACACGCAGTTCGGGCATGGGGACCTCCCGGGTGGTGCCTGCCGACGTCACGTGCGTCGCTGCTTCCGCTAGTCGAGTGTGGCCTGCCCGGGTGCAGCCTGCCACAACCTTGCCGAGTTGCCCGGCGTGTCGGGCACGGGCCCTGGATCGCCGTTATGGCACGGTTACCTATTCGCAACGCTAAGTGACCAACTCCGTCACCCTGTGCAACTAGCCCCCTCCTGGCGGTCCTTGGAGCCGCGGACGCCCTGGCGGGAGACCGGATCCAGGGCTCGCAACAGTACTCCATTTGGACCACGTGCGTGGATTGGCGCGCCGCCCAACTTCTGGCAACAGACCGGACTTGACGGCCTCTCGCGCGAATTTGCGGATCTTGAACGTGGCGTACTTCACGGAATCACCAGAAACGGAACTACTGGTTTCGTGCGTACGTCCTTTTCTCGTGCAGTTGGTTGGTCAAGTGCGGGAAAGCAGGCAAGATCCAGGAATGCGCGGAAGGTCCGATATCGGGAAAGGGGACGGTCTGTCGCGGACTCCTCGTCGTCCTCGAAGTCCGGTGACGGCACGCCCACTTCGAGCGGCACGTCATCGGACAGAGGTACGGGCTCCAGCTCGACGCGGACACCCACGTCTGTGCCGACACCCAGCGGGTCCGAGGGCGCTACGACCCCAACACCCTCCGCAAGTAGTCGTTCTGGAACCGACGATCAGGATCAAGCCGATCCCGCAGAGCGGTGAACTCGGCGAAGCGGGGATAGACCCCGGCGAAGTACTCGGCGTCGCGCGTGTGCACCTTGCCCCAGTGCGGACGCCCCTCGTGCGCGGTGAAGATGCGCTCGGCGGCGGTGAAGTACGCCTGGTAGGGCGTGCCCTTGACCATGTGCACGGCGATGTAGGCGCTGTCGCGGCCCGACGCAGTGGACAGCGTGATGTCGTCGGCCGGCGCGGTGCGCACCTCGATCGGGAAGCTGACCTTGAGGCCGGAGCGCTCGACCATGGTCCTCAACTCGCGCAGCGTCTCGGCGACGGCCTCGCGCGGGACGGCGTACTCCATCTCCACGAAGCGCACCCGGCGCGGTGATGTGAAGACCTTGTAGGGGATGTCCGTGTAGGTCCGCGAGGACAGGGCCTTGCTGGAGATCCGGGCGATCGTCGGGATCGTCCCGGGCGCCGCGCGGCCGACCCACTGGGCGACCTGGAAGACACCGTTGGAGAGGAACTCGTCCTCGATCCAGCCCTGGAGCTGCGGCACCGGCTTCTCCGGGCCCGCACTGCGGTTGTTGCGCTTGGTGTTGGTGCTGCCGGTGTGCGGGAACCAGTAGAACTCGAAGTGCTCGTTCTCGGCCCACAGTTCGTCGAAGTCGGCGAGGACCTTGTCGAAGGGCATCGGCTCCTCGCGAGCCGTCAGCAGGAAGATGGGCTCCACGGCGAAGGTGATCGCCGTGACGATGCCGAGCGCGCCGAGGCCGATGCGGGCGGCGGCGAAGACCTCGGGGTTCTCCTTCTCGGAGCAGGCGAGCACCGAGCCGTCGGCGGTGACCAGTTCCAGACCCTTGATCTGGGCGGCGATCGAAGCGGACTCACGGCCGGTGCCGTGCGTGCCGGTGCTGGTGGCGCCGGAGACGGTCTGCTCCATGATGTCGCCCATGTTCGTGAGCGACAGGCCCTCCCGCGCGAGAGCCATGTTGAGCCTCTTGAGCGGGGTCCCTGCCTCCACGGTGACGGTCCCGGCCTCACGGTCGATGTCGCGGATACCGGTCAACAGTTGAGGGCGGATCAACACACCGTCGGTGGCGGCGATCGAGGTGAAGGAGTGCCCGGTGCCGACGGCCTTCACCTTCAGGCCGTCCGCGGCCGCCTTCCGTACGGCGTCCGCGAGTTCCTCGACCGAGGCCGGAGTGACCTCCCGCGCGGGACGGGCGGCGACGTTTCCACCCCAGTTACGCCACGTGCCGTTCTTCCCGCTCGCTGTGCTGCTCAACGGTGCCTCCCCGACCCGGAGCCGGCCCCTTGAGCCGGCGGTACCCCAGAAAACCGACCGCGACCGCGACGGCCCCGGACACCGCCGGAACCCCGTACCCGGCGCGCGCCCCGGCCGCGTCGATGACCCAGCCGGCCGCGGAGGAGCCGAGTGCGACCCCGACCGCGAGCCCGGTACTGATCCAGGTCATGCCCTCGGTCAGCTGCGCGCGTGGTACGTGCTGCTCGATGAGGGACATCGTGGTGATCATCGTGGGAGCGATGGCCAGGCCCGCAAGGAACAGCGCCACGGCCAGAAACGGCAAGTTTCCGACCAGTAGGAGGGGGATCATACTCACGGCCATCGCGCATATGCCCAGCAGCCAGCGAGGTTCGGGCGCCCCCTTGAAGTGCAGCAGCCCGAAGACGAGGCCGGCCGCGCAGGAGCCCGCCGCGTACAGGGCGAGCACGATGCTGGCGGCGCCCTTGTGGCCCTGCTCGTCGGCGAAGGCCACGGTGACCACGTCGACGGCGCCGAAGATGGCCCCGGTCGCCACGAAGGTGGCCACCAGGACCTGGAGCCCGGGGGAGCGCAGGGCGCTGCCGCCGTCGCCGTGCTTCTCGCGCGGGTGCGGCGCGGGCTCGGTGGCGCGCTGGGCGGTCAGCCAGAAGACGCCGACCGCCAGGAAGCAGGCGGCGAGCAGCGGCCCCGCCTCCGGGAACCACGCCGTGGACAGCCCGATCGAGATGATCGGCCCGAAGATGAAGCAGACCTCGTCGATCACCGACTCGAACGAGTACGCGGTGTGCAGCTGCGGCGTCCCGCCGTACAGCGCGGCCCACCGCGCGCGGATCATCGCGCCGATGCTCGGCACGCACCCGATGCCCGCGCTGAACACGTACAGCGTCCAGTCGGGCCACCTGTAGTGCGCCGCGAACAGCAGCCCGGCCGCCGAGACGAGCGCGATCAGCGTCGCCGGCCGCAGCACCCGCCGCTGCCCGTGCTGGTCCACCAGCCGCGAGACCTGGGGACCTGCCACCGCCGCGGCCAGCGCCATGGTGGCCGACAGCGCGCCGGCGAGCCCGTACCGCCCGGTGAGCTGGGAGACCATGGTCACCACGCCGATGCCCATCATCGACAACGGCATCCGGCCGAGGAACCCCGCGGCGGAGAAGCCCTTGCTGCCGGGGGCGGCGAACAGGGCGAGGTAGGGGCTCGGCACGAGGGCCTCCGGTCGGACGGGATCGGCTGTGGATGCCGACAGTCCAGTAAGGCGTGAAGGCGGCGGATACAGCTTACGAGTTAGGTGACCCTAATGCACCTGGCGGGCCGGTCCCGGAACTCCGTCCGTCACCCCACCGTTTCCCGGCTGTCAGTACCGGATGACAGGATCGACCCATGCGAGACGCGCTCGATGCCACCCCCTACGACGCCCTGCTCCTGCTCTCGTTCGGCGGCCCGGAGGGCCCGGACGACGTCGTCCCGTTCCTGGAGAACGTGACGCGAGGGCGCGGCATCCCCAAGGAACGCCTGAAGGAAGTCGGGCAGCACTACTTCCTGTTCGGCGGGGTCAGCCCCATCAACGACCAGAACCGCGCCCTGCTGGACGCCCTGCGCAAGGACTTCGCCGACCACGGCCTGGGCCTGCCGATCTACTGGGGCAACCGCAACTGGGCCCCTTACCTGACGGACACCCTGCGCGAGATGGTCGCCGACGGGCACCGCCGCATCCTGGTCCTCGCCACGAGCGCGTACGCCTCGTACTCGGGCTGCCGCCAGTACCGGGAGAACCTCGCCGACTCGCTGGCGGCGCTGGAGGCCGAGGGCGTCGAGCTCCCCCGGATCGACAAGCTGCGGCACTACTTCAACCACGAGGGCTTCCTGGAGCCCATGATCGAGGGCGTCCTGCGGTCCCTCGCCGACCTCCCCGAGGCCGTCCGGGACGGCGCGCACCTCGCCTTCTCGACCCACTCCATCCCGAACGCGTCGGCGGACACCTCCGGCCCGGTCGAGGACCACGGCGACGGCGGCGCGTACGTGGAGCAGCACCTGGAGGTCTCGCGGCTGATCGCCGAGGCGGTCCGCGAGCGCACCGGTGTGGACCACCCCTGGCAGCTCGTCTACCAGTCCCGCTCGGGCGCCCCGCACATCCCGTGGCTGGAGCCGGACATCTGCGACCACCTGGAGGAGCGCCACGCGTCCGGCGCCCCCGCGGTCGTGATCGCCCCCATCGGCTTCGTCTCCGACCACATGGAGGTCCTGTACGACCTCGACACGGAGGCCAAGGCCAAGGCGGAGGAGCTGGGGCTGCCGATGCGCCGCTCGGCCACGGTCGGCGCCGACCCGCGGTTCGCCGCCGCGATCCGCGACCTGGTCCTGGAGCGATCCGCGGTCGAGCGCGGCCAGGAGGTCACGCCCTGCGCACTCGGCGCACTCGGCGCGAGCCACGACCTCTGCCCGATCGGCTGCTGCCCGTCCCGTGCCCCCCACCCCGCCGCCGCGGGCGTCGACAGCCCCTACGCGTGAGGAACCCCGTGACCGCCCCTCTGCACACGGAACTGCTTCGGCTCGCCCAGGAAGCCGCCCACAGGGCCGGTGCCCTCCTGAGGGACGGCCGCCCGGCCGACCTGGCGGTGGCCGCCACCAAGTCGAGCCCCATCGACGTGGTCACCGAGATGGACATCGCGGCGGAGAAACTGATCACCGACCTGATCGCCTCCCACCGCCCCGACGACGGCTTCCTCGGCGAGGAGGGCGCCTCCAGCGAGGGCACGAGCGGCATCCGCTGGGTGATCGACCCGCTCGACGGAACGGTCAACTACCTCTACGGACTGCCCACTTGGTCCGTCTCCATCGCGGCCGAGCAGGACGGCGAGACGGTCGTCGGAGTGGTGGCGGCCCCGATGCGCGGCGAGACGTACCACGCGGTGAAGGGCGAGGGTGCCTGGGCCACGGGCGCGTGGGACGGCGAACGCAGGCTGGCCTGCCGCCCGGCACCGCCCCTGGACCAGGCCCTGGTCTCGACGGGCTTCAACTACGTCCTGGAGGTCCGGGCCCACCAGGCCGAGGTCGCCCAGAAGCTGATCCCGCTCCTCCGGGACATCCGCCGCAGCGGATCGGCGGCGGTGGACCTGTGCGACGTGGCCGCGGGCCGCCTCGACGGCTACTACGAACGCGGCCTGAACGCCTGGGACCTCGCGGCGGGCGACCTGATCGCCCGGGAGGCGGGCGCCCTGACCGGTGGACGCCCCGGAGAACGCCCCGCACGGGATCTGGCGATCGCCGGCACCCCGGGCGTCTTCGAGCCCCTCCAGCGGCTCCTGGAGGACTTCGGCGCCTGGCACGACTGACGGGCACCGACGGAGCGCAAGCCAGTGGGCCCCGGTGCTGGATTCACCGGGGCCCACGGTCGTGCTCAAAGCCGATCCGACGCTATGCGCTGACCTCCACGCCATGCTCGGCGGCGAGGCGGCGCAGGTCTTCGAGCTCGCCCTGCTCCACCTCGACGAGGAAGTCGTCGCCCTCGTTGCGAGCCCGCGTCAGGTCGGTCTCGGTCGCCCTTATGCGCTGCAGAAGTCCTGCGGTGAATGCGTCCATGCTGCGCCCCCTCGTCCTGGGTCGTGGGTCGGTGGCACGGGGGTGTGCCGTTCGGAAGGGGCGATCACGCCTCCAGCAGATGCCCAGCGCTGCCCTGCTGGGCGGCGGCGGCGCCGGACACCCACGCCCGCTCTGCGGAAAGCGGATTGCGGTGTACCGCATGGTGCTGCGGCACATGCAGAGCGTGATCGCGGGGTGTAAAGCCGTCCTCCCCGCGCTCTCTTCCACGGAAACCTCAACCCGACGAGAAAATCTCGCATTCCCCGGCTTCACACCTGACCTTCACCCGGGCTCACACCTGGCCTTCAGACGGCCCTTCCCCGCCTTACAGCCGACTTATGGCCGAAAAGGGCAGGATGGAGGTCAACACACTCACCAAGGCCCCTGCCCGCGTGCCCCAGAAGCGCTACGCGGGTGGACACAGGAAGGACAAGCGACGTGCGCGTACTCGTCGTCGAGGACGAGCAACTGCTCGCCGATGCGGTGGCCACCGGACTGCGCCGGGAGGCCATGGCCGTCGACGTCGTGTACGACGGTGCGGCCGCCCTGGAGCGCATCGGCGTCAACGACTACGACGTGGTCGTCCTCGACCGTGACCTCCCGCTGGTGCACGGCGACGACGTCTGCCGCAAGATCGTCGAGCTCGGCATGCCCACACGCGTGCTGATGCTCACGGCGTCCGGCGACGTCAGTGACCGCGTCGAGGGCCTGGAGATCGGCGCCGACGACTATCTGCCCAAGCCCTTCGCGTTCAGCGAGCTGACGGCACGCGTGCGTGCCCTCGGCCGCCGCACCAGCATGCCGCTGCCGCCCGTCCTGGAGCGCGCCGGCATCAAGCTCGACCCGAACCGCCGCGAGGTCTTCCGGGACGGCAAGGAGGTGCAGCTCGCGCCCAAGGAGTTCGCCGTCCTGGAGGTGCTGATGCGCTCCGAGGGCGCGGTCGTCTCCGCGGAGCAGCTCCTGGAGAAGGCCTGGGACGAGAACACCGACCCGTTCACCAACGTCGTCCGGGTCACCGTCATGACCCTGCGCCGCAAGCTGGGCGAGCCGCCCGTCATCGTCACCGTGCCCGGCTCCGGCTACCGGATCTGATCCGCCGTGGCCGCCGCACCCGCGCCTCCCGGGGCGCCTCCGAAGCCCACCTGGGACCCGCGGCGGGTCGAACCGCCGTTCCCCTGGCTGCGCCCGACCATCCGCATACGGCTCACGCTGCTGTACGGCGGCATGTTCCTGATCGCCGGCATTCTGCTGCTGTCGATCATCTACCTGCTGGCCGCGAACGCGCTGAACGTCGGCAGCGACCTGCCCTTCAAGGTCGTCACCGGCACGGTGTCCAGCGAGAACTGCAACATCGTGTCCACCCAGCTGCCGGCGGCCGAGCTCAACCACGCGCTCAACGAATGTGTGAACGAGCAGCGCCAGCACGCCCTCGACAACCTCCTCAGCCGCTCTCTCCTCGCCCTGCTCGGCCTCGCGATCATCGCCTTCGCGTTCGGCTACGCCATGGCCGGCCGGGTCCTGTCCCCGCTGGGCCGGATCACCCGGACCGCACGCGCGGTGGCCGGCTCGGACCTGGCCCGGCGGATCGAGCTGGACGGCCCGGACGACGAGCTGAAGGAGCTGGCCGACACCTTCGACGACATGCTGGAGCGCCTGGAGCGGGCCTTCACGGCCCAGCAGAGGTTCGTCGGCAACGCCTCGCACGAGCTGAGAACGCCCCTCGCGATCAACCGCACGCTGCTCGAGGTGCATCTCTCCGACCCGGGCGCCCCGGTGGAGCTCCAGCAGCTCGGCAAGACGCTGCTGGCCACCAACGAGCGCAGTGAGCAGCTCGTGGAGGGCCTGCTGCTGCTCGCCCGCAGCGACAACCAGATCGTCGAACGCAAGCCCGTGGACCTCGCCGAGGTCGCCGAGCAGGCCGTCGACCAGGTGCACGCGGAGGCCGCGGCCAAGGGCGTCGTGATCCGCGGCGAGCGGCAGTCCGCGGTCGTCCAGGGCAACGGCGTGCTGCTGGAGCGGATCGCGCTGAACCTCGTTCAGAACGCCGTGCGGTACAACGTGCAGGAGGACGGCTGGGTCGAGGTCACCACCGAGGTCCTGCACGGGCAGGCGGTTCTGGTCGTGTCGAACACGGGCCCGGTCGTTCCGGCGTACGAGATCGACAACCTCTTCGAGCCGTTCAAGCGGCTCCGGGGTGCCGATCGCACCGGCAGCGACAAGGGTGTCGGTCTCGGACTGTCCATCGTCCGCTCGGTTGCCCGGGCGCACGGCGGGCACATCTACGCACAGCCGCGCGAGGGGGGAGGCCTCGTGATGCGGGTCACCCTGCCGATCTGAGATCATGTCGCCGACACACGGGGATGTTCGCTTTGCGCGGAATTTTCTGGGCACTCGTCGAGCTGTCCCGTGTGTGATCGATCACAAGGGCGAATTTCCGGCCATCTACTGTCAGTGATCAGGAATGCTGCCGGAAAGCCGGGAAAGTCCGGGTTTTCGAGGGGCTTGATCACGGGAAGTACACGGTGAGACGCCTTTGAAGTGCGGCATTCGGACCGTGTACGGTCCCCATCGCCATCCCAGCCGATCACTCATGAGGAGTCCGGTTGGGTGTCGATTGAGTAACAGACCTTGATGTGAGGCAAAATCTCCGCCTCGGGTCGGGCACAAGTCCGGCCTCTCACGCGTTACGTGCGCTGGAGACACCGCAGACACCCAGAGGGGGAGAGCGACATGGCAACGGATTACGACACCCCACGCAAGACCGACGACGACGTCGACTCGGACAGCCTTGAAGAACTGAAGGCTCGCCGGAACGACAAGTCGACCTCCGCAGTGGATGTCGACGAGTTCGAAGCCGCCGAAGGCCTCGAACTGCCCGGCGCGGACCTCTCGAACGAGGAGCTGGCCGTCCGGGTACTGCCCAAGCAGCAGGACGAGTTCACTTGCATGAGCTGCTTCCTGGTGCACCACCGCAGCCAGCTGGCCCGAGAGAAGAACGGTCAGCCGATCTGCCGCGACTGCGACTGAGGGCGGGTCGGCCGTGACTGGCTCGACCCCTCCTTGGAAGCGCCGCTCCCCCCTGCCGGGAGCGGACCAAGGGCCGTCCGACGGCCCTCACGGTGCGCGTGACGACGAGCGGGGCTCATCAGGTACGGGAGCCTCGCTCGAACCCGCGGCCGCCCGGGGTGACCTCCCGGCGCCCGCGGACCATCCCGCGCCCGTCGCCAGGCGACGGGTCGCGGTGATGCGCGACAAGGTCGGGGAAGGCGTCCGCAAAGGCGGTAGCCGCGCCAGGGCGGGCTTGGCGTACCTCGCCGACCGGATCATCGACAACGCCCCGCGGATCCCCGTACGCGACCTCCAGGCGCTCCGCAGGCAGTTCCCGGGCCTCGGGCCCGAGCAGCTCGCCGACAAACTCGTGGCGGGCGCCGCGAACGCCTCCTCGACCGTCGGAGCCGGGGTCGGCGCGGCGGCGATGCTGCCTGTCCCGCCGGCGATGCCGACGGAGCTGGCCGCGGAGATCACCGGGGTCGCGGCGATCGAGCTGAAGCTGATCGCCGAGCTCTACGAGGTCTACGGCGTGCGACCGCCGGGCGGTCTCAAGGACCGCAGCACCGCGTATCTGAACTCCTGGTCGGGAGAGCGCGGCATCGACGTGACCAAACCGTCGACGATCAACTCCGCCCTCGGTGGCCCGATGAAAGCTCAGCTGCGGCAGCAGATCATGAAGCGGATGGTCCGGAACCTGCCGAACCTGATGCCGTTCATGGTCGGCGCGGCCGTGGGCGCGGTCATGAACCGCAGAGACACCAAGAAGCTCGCGGCACGCATCCGCGCGGACCTGCGCAAGATGCAGGTGCCCTGGGAGGCACTCGACGCGCTCCCGCCGCTGGAGGCGCCGGCGCATCCCCTGGAGATCGGGGACATCGCGAAGGAACTCGGGCGGGGACACGGCGAGGGCCGCGGAACCCGGTAAGAGTTCCGTGAGATTCCGGGACCCCTGAGAAAGCGGGTCTGCGCGGAGTGAAACCTCGCGCGAACGTTCTAGGCGGCGTCCCGCGCCTGCTTGATCGCCTCCGCCAGCCGCTCCGGCTCCCGCGTCGACAGATACAGGTACGGCGTCGGGTCCTGAGGGTCCGTGACCTCCACGCGCAGCGCCGTCGGGATGTAGGCGCGCAGCAGCAGGAAGGCGCGGGTGTCGGCCTTGTACGTGCGCCAGGCGCGCGCCTCCTCCGCGTCCAGTACCTCCGCCGCACCCAGCGCCGTGACCGGGATCTTCGCCTCGCCGGCGATCAGCGAACCGCCCACCACACGGATGCGGAGCGCGCCGTACGAGCTGGCGGCGACGGCCGCGACCGCGGTGCCGCCGACCAGGCCGCCGAGCAGCGGCAGCGTGCCGAACGGCAACAGGATCAGAGCGAAGGAGACCCCCACCAGGAACGAGATGAGCCACCACGAGCGGGGGGCGGTGAGGCGTTCTTCGTAGGGGGCGGCGGAGAGCTGCATGGAGCCAAGCTTGGCACGGTGTGAGACGAAGGCCGACGCGCGGGTAAGGTCTGCGGCTGTGAGTGGTAGTTCCGCAGCTCTTCAGCCTCCCGCCGACGCCGTGCAGCCGGTGCGTCACCCCGACGCGCCCGCACCCGGCGAGCTCCTCGGCGCGCACTACGGCCAGTGCTTCGGCTGCGGCGGCGAGCAGGCCCACGGACTGCACCTGGAGGCCCGGGCAGGCGAAGGGGTCTCGGTCACCGCCGAGTTCACCGTGCGGCCCGCCCACCAGGGCGCACCGGGCCTGGCGCACGGCGGTGTGCTCGCGACCGCCCTCGACGAGACCCTCGGCTCGCTGAACTGGCTGCTGCGGACGATCGCGGTGACCGGACGCCTGGAGACCGACTTCGCGCGGCCCGTCCCGGTGGGGACGGTGCTGTATCTGGAGGCCGAGGTGACGGCCGTCGCGGGACGGAAGATCTACTCGACCGCCACCGGACGGATCGGCGGCCCCGACGGGCCCGTCGTCGTCCGTGCCGAGGCGCTCTTCATCGAGGTGAAGGTCGACCACTTCATCGACAACGGCCGCCCGGAGGAGATCCGGGCCGCCATGGACGACCCGGACCAGGTCCGGCGTGCCCGTGCCTTCGAGGTGAACCCGTGAGCCGTGAACCCCTGAGCGTGCTGATCCGGCGCGTCGACCCCGACGTACCGCTTCCGTCGTACGCGCACCCCGGCGACGCGGGAGCCGATCTGCGCACCACCGAGAGCCGTGAACTGAAGCCGGGCGAGCGGGCCGTGCTGCCCACCGGGGTGTCTGTGGCGCTCCCGGAGGGGTACGCGGCCTTCGTGCACCCCCGATCAGGCCTCGCCGCCCGCTGCGGTGTCGCTCTCGTGAATGCCCCAGGGACGGTTGATGCCGGGTACCGTGGGGAGATCAAGGTGATCGTGGTGAATCTCGACCCGCGCGAGGTGGTGCGGTTCGAGCGCTTCGACCGGATCGCCCAACTGGTCGTCCAGCAGGTCGAACGGGTCCGCTTCCAGGAGGTCGCGGAACTTCCCGACTCGGCGCGGGCCGAAGGGGGCTTCGGGTCCACCGGAGGCCATGCCGCGGTGGCCGGGGCAAGCAGCACAAGCGGTCAGGCCGCCGACGGCGGCACAACGGGTGGGAATCGATACGCTTCGGTCGTATCCGACCGGGAAGGACAGTGACGTGTTCGGACGTCGCAAGAAGAAGGGTGCCGCCGAGGACGCGGCCGGCGAGGCCGAGCAGGTCGTCGACAGTGTCGACACTGAGGCGGACGACGAGGACGGCGCGCGTGAGCGCGTGAGGCTCGAGCCCGAGCCGCGGCCCGACGGGCCCTGGGACGACACCGAGGTGCGCGAGCCCGGCGAGGGCCGCGTGGACCTGGGCGGACTCTTCGTGCCCGGCGTCGACGGCATGGAGCTGCGGGTCGAGGTCGCGGGTGACGCGATCGTCGCGGCGACCGTCGTGCTGCGCGACAGCGCCGTGCAGCTGCAGGCCTTCGCCGCTCCCAAGCGCGAGGGCATCTGGGGCGAGGTGCGCGAGGAGATCGCCACCGGCATCACCCAGCAGGGCGGCATCGTCGACGAGGTCGAGGGTCCGCTGGGCTGGGAGCTGCGGGCCCAGGTGCCGGTGCAGCTGCCGGACGGCACGGGCGGTTTCCAGGTCGTGCGGTTCGTCGGTGTGGACGGTCCGCGCTGGTTCCTGCGCGGTGTGATCTCGGGCCAGGGCGCGGTGCAGCCGCAGGCCGCGGGTCTTCTCGAGCAGATCTTCCGGGACACGGTCGTGGTCCGCGGCGAGGGCCCGATGGCCCCTCGCGACCCGATCGTCCTCAAGCTGCCGAACGACGCCCAGATGGTCCCCGAGGGCGTCCAGCAGCAGGAACAGGAGGGCTCCCGCTTCTCCGGCGGCATGGGCCAGCTCCAGCGCGGCCCGGAGATCACCGAGGTCCGCTGAGCGTCGTAGAACCGCAAGGGCCGCACCCCCACCGGGGGTGCGGCCCTTTCTCGTGCGCGGACCCTTGACGGCACATTGGTCTGTACCTACCGTCTCCGGCCAACGCGTCTGTTCATAAAGGCGCTTAACGTTCACATACGAGAACGGAAGGCCCCCACGTATGCGCAGAACCGCTCTCCTCGCCGCCGTCGCCGCGCTCGTCGCCGGTGCCCTCGCCTGGCCCGCCGATGCCGCCCCCGCCACCTTCGCCCACCCCGGAGTCACCGTCTCCAAGGGTCAGTTGGACTTCGCCCGATCCAAGGTCAACGCCGGCGCCCAGCCCTGGAAGGGCGCCTACGACCAGATGATGGCGAGCAGGTACGCCGATCTGAACCGCACGCCCAAGCCCCGCGCGGTCGTCGAGTGCGGTTCGTACTCGAACCCCAACTACGGCTGCACCGACGAGCGCGAGGACGCGATAGCCGCGTACACGCAGGCGCTCGCCTGGTACATCACCCGCGACGAGCGCTACGCGAAGAAGTCGATCCAGCTCATGGACGCCTGGTCGGCGGTCATCACGGACCACACCAACAGCAACGCGCCCCTCCAGACCGGGTGGGCCGGCTCCTCCTGGCCGAAGGCGGCCGAGATCATCAAGCACACGTACACGGGCGGCTGGGCCAACTCCGGGCGCTTCGCGACCATGCTCCGCAACGTCTACCTTCCGGAGATCATCAACGGCTCCAACTCCAACGGCAACTGGGAGCTGTCGATGATGGAGGCCGCCGTCGGCGTCTCCGTCTTCCTGGAGGACAGGGCGTCGTACGACAAGGCCATGGCGAAGTTCCGCACCCGCGCCGCCGCCTTCGTCTACATCGCCTCCGACGGCGATCTGCCGAAGACCGTGCCGAGCCAGAACCTCGACACCCGGGACAAGGTCGTCAAGTACTGGCAGGGGCAGTCCACCTTCGTCGCCGGCCTCACCCAGGAGACCTGCCGCGACCTCACGCACACCGGGTACGGCATCTCCGCGCTCTCGCACGTCGCCGAGACCAGCCGCATCCAGGGGCAGGACCTCTACGGCACCGACGTGGGCGAGCGGCTGCGGCAGGCGCTCGGGTTCCAGGCCAAGTACGAGCTGGGTACGGCCGTGCCGAGCTGGCTGTGCGGTGGGGCGCTGCATCTGGGTCTCGGGCCGGTCACCGAGGTCGGCTACAACGCCCTGCACAACAGGCTTGGCATGGCCATGACTAACACACAGGCGCTGACCGAGCGGAACCGCCCGGCCGGCAGCAACAACCTGTTCGTGGCCTGGGAGACCCTCACCCACGGGGACAACCTGAGCTGAAACCGTTGATCGGCCGGGCGTGCGGTGGGGATACTGGCGCCCGGTCGAAGGCTTCACGGGGGAGCGTCAGATGAGCCAGGTGGTCACCGAGACCATGGTGCGGGTCGAGAACGTCCACAAGTCCTTCGGGCGCGGAGCCGGCGTCGTCCACGCCCTGCGCGGGGTCTCCCTGGAGGTGCCGCGCGGTGAACTCGTCGCCCTGAAAGGACGGTCGGGGTCCGGGAAGACCACGCTCCTCAACATCGTCGGCGGACTCGACACCTCGGACGAGGGGCGCGTCGAGGTCGACGGCCGCGACCTCGCCGGGCTCGACGAGGACGGGCTGCTCGCCCTGCGCCGCGACAGCATCGGCTTCGTCTTCCAGTCCTTCGGGCTCATCCCGATCCTCACCGCCGCCGAGAACGTCGGTGTCCCGATGCGGCTGCGCCGGGCCGAGGCACGCGCGCGTGAGGAGCGCGTCGAACTGCTGCTGTCCCTGGTGGGCCTCGCCGACCACGCGGCACAGCGGCCCACCGAGCTCTCCGGCGGCCAGCAACAGCGCGTCGCCATCGCCCGCGCCCTCGCCAACAGCCCCTCGCTCCTGATCGCCGACGAACCGACCGGCCAGCTCGACGCGGAGACCGGGCACGCCGTGATGGAGCTGCTGCGGGCCGTCGTACGCAGCGAGAACGTCACCGCACTGGTCGCCACGCACGACGCGACCCTGCTGGATCTCGCCGACCGGGTGCTGGAGCTGGGCGACGGGGAGATCGTCGAGGTCTAGACGGGGAGACCGTGGCGGTCCGGCCGCCGCGGGTGTGCCGTCAGGGTTGCGTCAAAGACGACCCCGGCGGCGCCCCTCCGTCCCGTTTGCCGCGATTGCTGGTCGTAAGGTCGACGCTGCGCAGGCAGTAATGACCGGAAGACAATGGGACCCATGGGACGCGGCAGGCTTCGGATCTACCTCGGTGCGGCACCGGGCGTCGGCAAGACGTACGCGATGCTGTCCGAGGGGCACCGCAGGATCGAGCGGGGCACCGACTGCGTGGTGGCGTTCGTCGAGCACCACGGTCGGCCCCGCACCGAGGTGATGCTGCACGGTCTGGAGCAGATCCCGCGCCGGGAGCTGGCGTACCGGGGGAGCGCCTTCACCGAGATGGACGTGGACGCCGTACTGCGCCGCGCCCCCGCCGTCGCCCTGGTGGACGAACTCGCCCACACCAACGTCCCCGGCTCGCGCAACGCCAAACGGTGGCAGGACGTGGAGGAGCTCCTCGCGGCCGGGATCGACGTGGTGTCGACCGTCAACATCCAGCATCTGGAGTCGCTGGGGGACGTCGTCGAGTCGATCACCGGGGTACGGCAGCGCGAGACCGTGCCGGACGAGGTGGTGCGGCGGGCGGATCAGATCGAGCTTGTCGACATGTCGCCGCAGGCGCTGCGGAGGCGGATGGCGCACGGCAACATCTACCGGTCCGACAAGGTCGACGCGGCGCTGTCGAACTACTTCCGGCCCGGGAACCTCACCGCTTTGCGGGAGCTGGCGCTGCTGTGGGTGGCGGACCGGGTCGACGAATACCTCAAGCAGTACCGCAGTGAGCACCGGGTGTCGAAGATCTGGGGTTCGCGCGAGCGGATCGTGGTCGGGCTGACCGGCGGTCCGGAGGGGCGGACGCTGATCCGGCGGGCCGCGCGGCTGGCGGAGAAGGGGGCGGGCGGGGAAGTGCTGGCCGTGTACATAGCCCGCAGCGACGGACTCACCGCCGCCTCGCCCAAGGAACTCGCCGTCCAGCGCACCCTTGTCGAGGATCTCGGCGGCACCTTCCACCACGTCGTCGGCGACGACATACCCGCGGCGCTGCTCGACTTCGCACGCGGCGCCAACGCCACCCAGATCGTCCTCGGGTCCTCTCGCCGCAAGACCTGGCAGTACGTCTTCGGCCCCGGTGTCGGCGCCACGGTGGCCCGCGAGTCCGGACCCGACCTGGACGTCCACATCGTCACCCACGACGAGGTCGCCAAGGGGCGCGGACTGCCCGTCGCCCGGGGCGCGCGGCTCGGGCGGGCCCGGATCATCTGGGGCTGGGCGGTCGGAGTGGCCGGCCCGCCGGTCCTGGCCGTGCTGCTCAGCACCGTCGACCTCGGCCTGGCCAACGACATGCTGCTGTTCCTGACCGTGACGGTCGCGGCCGCCCTGCTCGGCGGACTGGCGCCCGCGCTGGCCTCGGCCGCGGTCGGCTCCCTGCTGCTGAACTACTTCTACACACCGCCCCTGCACCACTGGACCATCGCCGACCCCAAGAACATCGTCGCCATCGCGATCTTCGTCGGCGTCGGTGTCTCGGTCTCCTCGGTGGTCGACCTCGCGGCCCGGCGTACGCACCAGGCGGCGCGGCTGCGGGCCGAGTCGGAGATCCTCTCCTTCCTCGCGGGCAACGTGCTGCGCGGCGAGACCGGTCTGGAGGAACTGCTGGAGCGGGTCCGGGAGACCTTCGCCATGGAGTCGGCGGCCCTCCTGGAGCGCGTGAGCGATGTCGAACCGTGGACCTGCGCGGGCCGGGCCGGGCTCGGGCGCCCGGTGGAGCGGCCGGAGGACGCGGACGTGGACGTGCCGGTCGGCGACCACATGGCCCTCGCACTGACCGGACGGGTGCTGCCCGCGGAGGACCGCCGGGTGCTGGCCGCCTTCGCCGCGCAGGCGGCCGTCGCGCTGGATCGGCGGCGGCTCCAGGAGGAGGCCGACCAGGCCCGCACGCTGGCGGAGGGCAACCGGATCAGGACGGCGCTGCTGGCCGCCGTGAGCCATGATCTGCGGACGCCGCTGGCCGGGATCAAGGCGGCGGTGTCCTCCCTGCGGTCCGATGACGTGGCGTGGTCCGAGGAGGATCAGGCGGAGCTGCTGGAGGGCATCGAGGAAGGGGCCGACCGACTGGACCACCTCGTCGGGAACCTGCTCGACATGTCCCGGCTCCAGACCGGCACCGTCACCCCGCTGATCCGGGAGATCGACCTCGACGAGGTCGTCCCCATGGCGCTGGGCGGGGTGCCCGAGGACAGCGCGGAGCTGGACATTCCCGAGACGCTGCCCATGGTCGCCGTGGACCCGGGGCTGCTGGAGCGGTCCGTGGCCAACCTCGTCGAGAACGCCGTCAAGTACAGCCCGCCCGGTGAGGCCGTCCTGGTGTCCGCCAGCGCCATCGCCGACCGGGTCGAGGTCCGGGTGGTCGACCGCGGCCCCGGCGTCCCCGACGAGGCCAAGGAGCGCATCTTCGCGCCCTTCCAGCGGTACGGCGACGCCCCGCGCGGCGCCGGGGTCGGGCTGGGCCTCGCGGTGGCCCGTGGTTTCGCCGAGGCGATGAGCGGCACGCTGACCGCCGAGGACACGCCGGGCGGCGGCCTGACGATGGTCCTCACGCTCAGGGCGGCAGGATCGCAGCCTGAGCCACAACCGGTCGTACAACCCGAAAGGCAGGTCACATGACCCGGGTGCTCGTGATCGAAGACGAGCCGCAGATCGTGCGCGCCCTCGTGATCAACCTCAAGGCCCGCAAGTACGAGGTCGACGCGGCCCACGACGGCGCCACCGCCCTCGAGCTGGCCGCCGCCCGCCACCCCGACGTGGTCGTCCTCGACCTGGGCCTGCCCGACATGGACGGCGTCGAGGTGATCCGGGGACTGCGCGGCTGGACCCGGGTGCCGATCCTGGTGCTGTCCGCCCGGCACTCCTCCGACGAGAAGGTCGAGGCCCTCGACGCGGGTGCCGACGACTACGTCACCAAGCCCTTCGGCATGGACGAGCTGCTGGCCCGGCTGCGGGCGGCGGTCCGGCGGGCCGAGCCGGTCGGACCGGGCGAGGGCGACGTGACGACGGTGGAGACCGAGGAGTTCACCGTCGACCTCGCCGCGAAGAAGGTCAACCGGGCCGGCAAGGACGTACGCCTGACCCCCACGGAGTGGCATCTGCTGGAGGTGCTGGTGCGCAACACCGGTCGTCTGGTCAGCCAGAAACAGCTGCTCCAGGAGGTGTGGGGACCCTCGTACGGAACCGAGACGAACTACCTGCGCGTCTACATGGCACAACTGCGCAGGAAGCTGGAGGCGGACCCCTCGCACCCCAGGCACTTCATCACCGAACCCGGTATGGGCTATCGGTTCGAGGGCTAGTACCGCGGGTACGAACGTGTCAGTGCACCCCGGTACGCTTCACATATGAGTGCTGTTCCGCGTTCCGAAAAGCCGGTGGGCCGGTTCCGGCGCATGCTCGACAGGCTCTCCTCGTCCCAGGAGGACCTGGAGTCGGAGGAGCTGCGGGAGGACGCCGAGACCGCAGGCTGCATCAAGATCGGTGACTGCCACGACCGACAGATCGTGACCGTTACTGGTACCTTGCGCACGGTCACGCTGCGCCCGAGAGCCGGTGTCCCCGCGCTGGAGGCCGAGCTGTTCGACGGCTCCGCCGCACTGGACGTGGTGTGGCTCGGCAGGCGCTCCATCGTGGGGATCGAACCGGGGCGCAAGCTGATCGCGTCGGGCCGGATCTCGATGAGCCGGGGCCGCCGGGTGCTGTTCAACCCGAAATACGAACTGAGACCCCTCGGTAGGGAGTAGCCGGTGACGTCGCTCGACAAGCCGACCGAAGACACTGAGCAGCACGACGCCCGGGCGGTGACCGAGGCCGCGCTGTTCGAGGCCTTCGGAGGCCTGCGGGGCATGGTGGAGACGGTGCTGCCGGGCCTCCTCTTCGTCACGATCTTCACGATCAACAAGGACCTCCACATGTCCGCGATCGCCGCGCTCGCGGTGTCGCTGACCCTGGTCGTGGTCCGGCTGGTGACCAAGGACACCGTCAAGCACGCCTTCAGCGGTGTCTTCGGCGTCGCCTTCGGTGTCGTCTTCGCGATGATGACCGGCAACGCCAAGGACTTCTACCTGCCCGGCATGCTCTACACGCTGGGTCTGGGCCTGGCCTACATCATCACCACGCTGTGCGGTGTCCCGCTGATCGGCCTGATCCTCGGCCCGGTCTTCAAGGAGAACCTCTCCTGGCGCACCCGCAACCCGGGCCGCAAGAAGGCGTACGCCAAGGCCAGTTACGCGTGGGGCGCGATCCTGCTCGCCAAGTGCGCCATTCTCTTCCCGCTGTACTGGTGGGCCGACACGGCACAGCTGGGCTGGGTGCTGGTCGCGCTGAAGATCCCGCCCTTCCTGCTCGCCGTCTGGCTGACCTGGGTCTTCCTGGCGAAGGCCCCGGCGCCCATCGACGTCTTCGCGGAGATGGAAGCGGCCGAGAAGGCGGAGGAAGAGCGCAAGGCGGCACTGGCCGAGGAGCGCGGCGAGACGACCGGCGCCGCCCGGCACCGGCGCGACGCGTAGGGGCGAGGACTTCCGCCACGACGACGGAGGGCGCCCCGGGAATCCCGGGGCGCCCTCCGTCGTCGTAGCGCCTGACAAGGTCAGCTCGTCGCGTCCTCGCGGCGCACCGACAGCAGGTCCTCCAGCTGCTCCTCGCGGGCCGGGGCGGCCACGAAGAGGAGTTCGTCGCCGGCCTCCAGGGAGTCGTCCGGGGTCGGGGTGAGGACACGGTTGCCGCGGATGATCGTCACCAGGGACGTGTCCTGCGGCCACTCGACGTCGCCGACCTGGGTGCCGGCCAGGGCCGACTCCTCGGGCAGGGTCAGCTCGACGAGGTTGGCGTCGCCGTGGCTGAAGCGGAGCAGCCGGACCAGATCGCCGACGCTCACCGCCTCCTCGACCAGGGCCGACATCAGACGCGGGGTGGAGACGGCGACGTCCACTCCCCAGGACTCGTTGAAGAGCCACTCGTTCTTCGGGTTGTTCACCCGGGCGACGACGCGCGGGACGCCGTACTCCGTCTTCGCGAGCAGCGAGACGACCAGGTTCACCTTGTCGTCGCCCGTCGCGGCGATCACCACGTTGCAGCGCTGCAGCGCCGCCTCGTCCAGGGACGTGATCTCGCAGGCGTCGGCCAGCAGCCACTCCGCCTGGGGGACGCGCTCGACCGAGATGGCCGTCGGCGCCTTGTCGACGAGCAGGACCTCGTGGCCGTTCTCCAGCAGTTCGCCCGCGATCGAGCGGCCCACCGCACCGGCACCGGCAATGGCGACCCTCATCAGTGACCGCTCTCCTCTTCGGGACCCTTGGCGAAGGACGCCTCGACCTTGTCGACCTCGTCGGTGCGCATCATCACGTGCACCAGGTCGCCCTCCTGCAACACCGTCTGCGAGCTGGGCAGGATCGCCTCGCCGAGGCGGGTCAGGAACGCCACGCGGACGCCCGTCTCCTCCTGGAGCCGGCTGATCCGCTGGCCCACCCAGGAGGCGGAGGTGTGCACCTCGGCCAGCTGGACGCCACCGGTGGGGTCGCGCCACAGCGGCTCGGCACCGGAGGGCAGCAGCCGGCGCAGCATCTGGTCGGCCGTCCAGCGGACCGTGGCCACCGTCGGGATGCCCAGGCGCTGGTAGACCTCGGCGCGGCGGGGGTCGTAGATCCGGGCTGCGACGTTCTCGATACCGAACATCTCGCGGGCCACCCGGGCGGCGATGATGTTGGAGTTGTCACCGCTGGAGACGGCGGCGAAGGCGCCGGCCTCCTCGATGCCCGCTTCGCGCAGGGTGTCCTGGTCGAAGCCGACTCCGGTGACACGCCGGCCTCCGAATCCGGAGCCCAGTCGTCGGAAGGCGGTGGGGTCCTGGTCGATCACGGCGACCGTGTGCCCCTGTTGCTCCAGGGTCTGGGCGAGAGCGGAACCCACTCTGCCGCAGCCCATGATGACGATGTGCACGACCGTCCTTCCGGTGTCAAGAGATACTGCTCAGCCCCATCAGGGTCTCAGACCGTCGCCCAAGCTACACACGCACGGTAGGACGGCGGCACCCCTGTGCACGGTTGTCCCGGGGATCGGGACGATCAGCGGCGGCTGATGCTGCGGACACTCACCAATGTCAGGATTCCGAGGCCGACGAGGGTGGCGGCGGCACCGATCAGCTCTGCGGTGGCGTGCATGGGCCCTCCAGGGGGCGGTGAGAGGCAGGTACTGCCCGGGCGACAGGCGGGTTTTTGTCATATAGGCATGCGCATCCGGCCACCTGCGGAATCCGCAGCCGGGACGCCTCGTGTTTTCACCCGGAGGGCAGAAGCGGGGTGGCGGGTGGTTGGGCACCCGTTCGAACGCCTACGATGTTCTGTCGTGTCCAAACTGACCGACGTGCCCAAACGGATTCTGATCGGGCGCGCACTGCGCAGTGACCGGCTGGGGGAAACGCTCCTGCCGAAGCGCATCGCCCTCCCCGTCTTCGCCTCCGACCCGCTGTCCTCCGTGGCGTACGCGCCTGGCGAGGTACTGCTGGTCCTGTCCATCGCGGGTGTGTCGGCCTACCACTTCAGCCCCTGGATCGCCGTGGCGGTCGTCGTGCTGATGTTCACGGTGGTCGCCTCCTACCGACAGAACGTCCACGCCTACCCGAGCGGGGGCGGTGACTACGAGGTCGCCAACACCAACCTCGGCCCCAAGGCCGGCCTCACCGTCGCCAGCGCCCTGCTCGTCGACTACGTCCTGACCGTCGCCGTCTCGATCTCCTCCGGCATCGAGAACCTCGGCTCCGCGGTGCCCTTCGTCGTCGAGCACAAGGTGCTCTGCGCGACCGCCGTGATCGTGCTGCTCACGCTGATGAACCTGCGGGGCGTGAAGGAGTCGGGCTCGCTGTTCGCGATCCCGACGTACGTCTTCGTCGTGGGCGTCTTCATCATGATCGCGTGGGGGGCGTTCCGCGGCCTGGTCCTCGACGAGACCATGCGGGCGCCGACGGCGTCGTACGAGATCAAGGCCGAACACCAGGGCCTGGCGGGCTTCGCCCTGGTCTTCCTCCTGCTGCGCGCCTTCTCCTCCGGGTGTGCCGCCCTCACCGGCGTCGAGGCGATCTCCAACGGCGTCCCGGCCTTCCGCAAGCCCAAGTCGAAGAACGCCGCCACCACGCTCGCGGCGATGGGCCTGCTCGCCGTCACCATGTTCTGCGGCATCATCGCGCTGGCCATGGTGACCAAGGTCCGCATGGCCGAGAACCCGGCCGTGGACCTGCTGAAGGACGGTGCCGCCATCGGCTCCGACTACGTCCAGAACCCGGTGATCTCCCAGGTCGCCGAGGCCGTCTTCGGCAAGGGCAGCTTCCTGTTCATCGTCCTGGCCGCGGCCACCGCGCTGGTGCTGTTCCTCGCCGCGAACACGGCGTACAACGGCTTCCCGCTGCTCGGCTCGATCCTCGCCCAGGACCGCTACCTCCCGCGCCAGCTGCACACCCGCGGCGACCGCCTCGCGTTCTCCAACGGCATCGTGCTCCTGGCCGGCGCCGCCGGACTGCTGGTGTGGATCTACGGCGCCGACTCGACCCGTCTGATCCAGCTCTACATCGTCGGCGTGTTCGTGTCCTTCACGCTCAGCCAGACCGGCATGGTCCGGCACTGGAACCGCCATCTGGCCACCGAGAGGGACCCGGCCAAGCGCCGCCACATGGTCCGCTCCCGCGCCATCAACACCTTCGGCGCCTTCTTCACCGGCCTGGTGCTGATCGTCGTCCTGGTCACCAAGTTCACCCACGGCGCCTGGGTCGCCCTGCTCGGCATGGTGATCTTCTACGCGACGATGTCGGCGATCCGTAAGCACTACGACCGGGTGGCCGAGGAGATCGCGGCCCCCGAGGGCCCGAGCGACGACAGCGTACGACCGTCCCGCGTCCACTCCGTCGTCCTCATCTCGAAGATCCACCGCCCCACGCTGCGGGCCCTGGCGTACGCCAAGCTGATGCGCTCGGACACGCTGGAAGCCCTGAGTGTCAACGTCGACCCGGCGGAGACCAAGGCGCTGCGCGAGGAGTGGGAGCGGCGCGGGATCGACGTACCGCTGAAGGTGCTGGACTCGCCGTACCGCGAGATCACGCGGCCGGTCATCGAGTACGTGAAGGGGCTCCGCAAGGAGTCGCCGCGCGACGCGGTGTCCGTGATCATCCCGGAGTACGTGGTCGGCCACTGGTACGAGCATCTGCTGCACAACCAGAGCGCGCTGCGGCTCAAGGGCCGGCTGCTGTTCACGCCGGGGGTCATGGTGACCTCGGTGCCGTACCAGTTGCAGTCGTCGGAGGCCGCGAAGAAGCGGGCTCGCAAGCGGCAGGACTGGAACGCGCCGGGTGCGGTGCGGCGGGGGCCGGCGGAGGAGCGGGCGAAGGAGACGTCGACGCCGAAGTAGAGTGGTGGGTTGTTGTCGGCCCATCCCGTGGGCCCGCTCGTGGTCCATCCCTCACTCGATCGTTGTGGAGTCTCCCCGCCATGCAGGCAGAACCGAAGAAATCACTGGTGGGGGTCGACTGCGAGGTCGAGGTGGGCCCCGTAGCGCACGGCGGGCACTGCATCGCCCGTACGTCCGACGGACAGGTGCTGTTCGTCCGGCACACGCTGCCCGGTGAGCGGGTCGTGGCCCGGGTGACGGACGGCGAGGAGGGCGCCCGGTTCCTGCGCGCGGACGCCGTCGAGATCCTGGAAGCCTCCAAGGACCGTATCGAGGCGCCCTGTCCCTACGCGGGGCCCGGCCGCTGCGGCGGCTGCGACTGGCAGCACGCCAAGCCGGGGGCCCAGCGTCGGCTCAAGGGCGAGGTCGTCGCCGAGCAGTTGCAGCGGCTCGCGGGGCTCACGCCCGAGGAGGCCGGCTGGGACGGCACCGTGCTGCCCGCCGAGGGCGACAAGCTCCCGGCGGGCCAGGTGCCGCAGTGGCGGACCCGGGTGCAGTACGCGGTGGACGCCGACGGCAACGCGGGGCTCCGCCGCCACCGCTCGCACGAGGTCGAGCCGATCGAGCACTGCATGATCGCGGCGCCGGGCGTCAGCGAGCTGGGCATCGAGGACCGTGACTGGTCCGGGATGGCGTCGGTGGAGGCGATCGCCGCGACGGGTTCGCAGGACCGCATGGTGATCCTGGAACCCCGTCCCGGAGCCCGCCTGCCGCTCGTGGAGCTCGACAAGCCCGTCTCCGTCATGCGTGTCGAGGAGCACGACGGCGGCATCCACCGGGTCCACGGCCGCGCCTTCGTGCGTGAGCGGGCCGACGGCCGTACCCACCGGGTGGGCAGCGGCGGCTTCTGGCAGGTCCACCCGATGGCCGCCGACACGTTGGTCAAGGCTGTCATGCAGGGCCTGCTGCCGCGCAAGGGCGACATGGCGCTGGACCTGTACTGCGGTGTGGGTCTCTTCGCGGGCGCCCTCGCCGACCGGCTCGGTGACAAGGGTGCCGTCCTCGGTATCGAGTCCGGCAAGCGCGCGGTGGAGGACGCCCGGCACAACCTCGCCGCCTTCGACCGCGTCCGCATCGAACAGGGCAAGGTCGAGTCCGTCCTCCCGCGCACCGGGATCACCGAAGTCGACCTGATCGTCCTGGACCCGCCGCGCGCGGGGGCGGGGCGCAAGACGGTCGAGCACATGTCGTCGCTGGGGGCGCGGCGGATCGCGTACGTCGCGTGCGATCCCGCCGCGCTGGCCCGGGACCTGGGGTACTTCCGGGACGGGGGGTACCGGGTGCGGTCGTTGCGGGTGTTCGATCTGTTTCCGATGACTCATCACATGGAGTGCGTGGCGATCCTGGAGCCTGCCGCCAAGGGGCGCTGAACGCGGTCCTGGAAGCCCTCCCCTCCCCGGATCCGGTCGCGGGCGGCGTTGTCAGTGGTGACCTCTATTTTGGAATCACTGGGGATCGGCCGTCGCGGTCGACCGGGGTCTTGGGGAGGGGTGTGCTGTGTCCGCTGCGCAGGGACGACAGTCGGGGAGCACGACGTATCTGGAGCTGTCTCAGGAGAGCGGCGGTGCCCACAAGTTCTATGAGGTGACCGTCGAGGGGACCACCGTCTCCGTGCGGTACGGGCGGATCGGTGTGGACGGGCAGCGTCAGACCTCCGCCTTTCCGACTGTGGAGAAGGCGAACGCGGCGGCGGCGAAGAAGATCGCCGAGAAGGTGCGCAAGGGGTACGCGCCGGCTGTGCAAGGGCAGCGTGCGGCCCGGTCCGTGACGCGTCGTCAGGTGACGTCCGCTCCGTCCACGGCGCGGGCGACCGCCCCGGTGCTGTGGCGGTTCCGTACGGGCGCGTCGGCGTTCGGGATCCATGTGGACGAGGACCGCTGCTGGGTCGGCAACCAGCACGGCAGTGTGTACAACCTGAGTCATGACGGTGAGGTGCTGGCTCACTACTCCCTGCCCGACGGTGTGAAGTGCCTGGTGGCGGACGACTTCTGGATCTACGCGGGCTGTGACGACGGCCGCGTGTACGACCTCTCGGCGAAGGTGCCGTTCGCCGCCTACGAGATCGCGGCCGAGGTGGACATCTTCTGGCTGGACATCCACGCGGGCGTGCTGAACGTCTCCGACCGCAACGGCGGTCTGACGGTCATCGACCACGAGGACGAGCTCCAGTGGTCGCGCAACTCCTCCGGCGAGCAGGGGTGGATGGTGCGGGCCGACGACCGTGCCGTGTACCACGGGCACAGCGCCGGTGTGACGGCCTACGCGGCGGACGGCACCGGCCAGCTCTGGCACACCGCGACCAGCGGCAATGTGCTCTTCGGATGGCAGGAGGAGGACGCGGTCTACGCCGGGACGGGGCGGCGGGTCGTGCAGCGGCTCGCGAAGTCCTCCGGGTGGGTCGAGGCCTCCTACCAGTGCGATGCAGCGGTGTACTCGTGCGCTACCTCCCCCGGCGGGCGGTACGTCTTCGCGGGTGATTCCGCCTCCTCCGTCTACTGCTTCACCGCCGACGGCGCCCGGCTGTGGAAGCTCGGCACGGGTGGTGGCTCGGCCCTCTCCATGCAGTACCACGACGAGAGGCTGTACATCGTCTCCACGGACGGCTCGCTCGCCTGCATCGACGCGAGCGAGGCCGCGATCAACGCCGCTCAGTCGGGCACCGTCCCGGTCGCCGCGGACATCAAACTGGCGGCCGCCCTGCCGACGTACGCACCGTTGACCACCGCCGCCTCCGTCGCCACGGTCAGCGCCGTGCCCGCGGCGGGGAGCGGAGTCGTCGTGGAGTGCGTCGAGCACGGAGGCCGAGTGCGGGTGCATGTGGTCTCCGAGGGCTATGAGCCGAGTTGGAACGTCCAGTTCCCCCGTGCGATACGCCAGCCCGGCGCACGCTATGTGGTGGACGCCTTGCACTCCTCCTCGGGCGGCTTCTACCGGGTGCGCGGAGAGATCAGGCGGCTGGTGTGACGGAGGGTGCGTCGCGGTTCTCGCCGGACGCACCGACCGAGTTCGCCTCGCGGACAGGCCCAATGCGTCGCGCGAACGGTGCTTTCCTGTAAGGCTCGGTCCTGTGACGTACGTAGTGACAGTGGACACCTGCATCCCGGAGGGCACTCCGGAGATGGACCCGCTTCAGCGTGCCGGAGCCGTGGCGCTCGTCGAGGACGGATTCGATTCCGTCCGGGCGATCGAGGGGCCCGACGGCGTGGCAGTCGAGCTGCTGGACACCATCGTGGCCGTCCACCCCGGTGGCGCGCTTCTGAAGGTGATCGTGGACGCTCCGGCACTGGAGTTCGCCGAGGACTCGGTGCGGGCGCTCGTGGACGAAGTGCTGGAGCGGTCCGAGCTGTTGGCGGACTGGACGATCGAGCGATGCGAGGTGGAGCTGCACCAGGATCTGGCGAGGAAGAGCCTCGACGCGGCCGAAGGTCCCGATGCCCCGCCCGACGATCCCGCCACCCGTAAGGCGCGGCACGCCGGGAGTCCCACACCGGAAGGTGCCGAGGAGGCGCACGACGGCGAGGCGAAAGCCGCCGCGGTGCGGAGCCGGATGCTGGGCGTGGCGGCTGAACTGCGGTCCTTTCCACCGGCCGTGTTCGGTGTGCCAGGTGAGGAAGGCGACGGGAGGGTGCACGGCGACGGCGCGTCCGCCGTTTCGCCGGCAGGCGCCGCACTCGCCGCCGGTGCGTTGGTCCACGCGATCGACGTCCTGGTGGACGAGCTGTTCGAGGACGTGCAGGTCCTGACGCAGGAGGACGCCACCGTCGCGGAATGCGAGGGCCCTCTGTGGCACTTGGAGCGCCTGCCCGACCGGTACGCGCTCCGGTACGACGCCCGCTTCGCCCGCCGCTTCCTGGTGACGGTGATCGCCATGACCACCCGCTTCACCGACGGGAGCTTCGAGCGGCTCAGCTGTGTCGCCGAGGAACTCGCCCTGCGGTTCCTCCTGAGCCAGGCCGTCGTGACCCTGGAGCTGTACGGGCTGCTCGATGACGAGGTGTCGGCCGCTCTCGACGCGTTCGCCGGGAACGTCTACGAGGACATGGACCACGAGTGGCTCTACGACGGCGCGTCGGACGGGATCGACGAGTCCGCCGTGGGGGTCGGACTCGACGGCGCGCCCATCGCGTTCGGTTCGTGGTTCACCCCGTTCGGCGAGGACAGATACGTCCACCCGTCCGCGACGGACGAACCCGAGGCGGCGGCGCGGTGAGACACGGGGTGAACCTGCGGTAGGCCGGTCTCCGCGGTGGCGCGCGGGCACGGGCGGTGTGGGAGAGGCTTCGGTCGCATGGCAGCATCGGGTGGCATGAGTGCGTCCCTGGGGGTGCGGAGCCTGCGTGCGGCGGTGTTCGCCGTGCTGTGTGTGCTGTTGGCCACCGGGGGACATGTGCTGGCCGTGGGGGTGGCGCCGCCGGTGTCCGTGCAGGGCGCCGGGGGCCTGGCGGTCTTCGTGGCCGGTCTGCTGCTGGGCGGGCGTGAGCGGTCGCTGGCCGGTATCGGTGGCGGGACGTTGGCCGCCCAGGGCGGGCTGCACCTCGCGTTCGGCGCCGCCCGGCCGTACGCCGGGACGGCCATGCACGGCATGCGTATGGCGCCGCACCTCCATGCGTCGGCACCCCACGCCACCGCCGCCCATGTCGGGGCGGCTCTCCTGCTGACCTGGTGGCTGCGGCGCGGTGAGGCCGCGTTGTGGTCGCTGCTGCGGTGGGCGGTCGCCTTCGTGCCGGGGCTCGTCGCCTGGTGGCGGGCGGCCGGTGGCTTCCGGGGCGTGCCGAGCGGACTGGAGCCCGTGCGTCGGGTCGGCGACCGGACGTGGTCGCCGCGGCAGGTGTGGCTGCGCTACGCCGTTCGCCGGCGCGGGCCGCCCGCCGGGATGTCGTACGCCGTCTGAACCCCGACATCCCTTCCGCAGTACGGAGATCCACTCAGCCATGTCCACCACCCTGCGCCGCGTCGGCGCCGTCACCGCTCTCGCCGCGGTCGGAGTCCTCACCGCCGCCGGTGCCGCCTCCGCGCATGTCACCGTCCACCCGGAGAGCTACGCCAGGGGCGCCACCGACGGCACCCTGACCTTCCGCGTCCCCAACGAGGAGGACACCGCCTCCACCACCAAGGTCCAGATCTTCCTGCCCACCGACCACCCCCTCCTCGGCGTGCTCGTCGCGCCGCGGGGCGGCTGGACCGCGAAGGTCACCGACACCGAGCTCAAGACGCCGGTCAAGACGGACGACGGCACCATCACCGACGCCGTCTCCGAGATCACCTGGACCGGAGGGAAGATCGGAGCCGGGCAGTACGAGGACTTCGACGTCGCCTTCGGCCAGCTGCCCGACGACACCGACCAGCTGGCCTTCAAGGCCCTGCAGACCTACTCCGACGGCAAGACCGTCCGCTGGATCGAGGAGGCCGCGCAGGGCGACGAGGAGCCGGAGAACCCGGCGCCGGTCGTGAAGCTCACCGCCGAAGAGGGTGGTACCGCTGCCACTCCGGCGAAAGCCCAGGCCGCCGCCGACAGCAGCGACTCGACCGCGCGTGGGCTCGGCATCGCCGGGCTGATCGTGGGCGCGCTCGGGCTGGCCGCGGCCGCCTTCGCCGTCGTGCGGACGCGGTCCGCCGGATCCCGGGGAGCATGAGGCGCCTGCCCTGCCGACGGGGTCCCGTCGGCAGAGCAGGGCAGGTCCGTCATCGGGCCGCGGTGTCTTGAAACATCGCGGCCAGTTCGTCCGGGGTGCGTGGCCCCGGGGCGTCGTCGGCCGACAGCCCTTGGACCCGAGGGCCGTGATGTCCAGGGCGGCGAGCGCCTCGTCGGCCCGGGTCCGTACCTCCGTGTCGGGCAGGCCTGGATCCAGCGGCCCGAAGTACACGTCCTGCGCCACGGACCCGGCGAACAGTCGGTCGTCCGGGTCCTGGACGACCGACTGGACGGTGGTCCGCAGCCGGGTCAGGCCCTTGCGGTCATGGCGGAGACGGGCCGTCCCTCCACGGTCCACTCGCCGGTGCGCGGCCGCAGTCTCCCGTTCACCAAGGCGTGGTGACAGTAATGCCCCCGTAAAGAGGCTGGGAAGCGGCTACGGGGGGTGCGCGGAGGGCGCCCGAGGGTTCCGCCGGGCGCACGCGTCGACGGCGGCGGTCGGCTTCGAGGGGGCGTCGAGGACCAGCCTGCGGACGCCTCGACGGATTCGGGCGCGTTTCGCATACGATCGCAGGACGTGGACGAGGCTCCGACAAGTGTGCAGGATGCACACTTGCGCAGAAGTTAGGTAAGCCTTACCGTTCACAATCGCACCACTCGGGGCCCTGGCCGGAACACCGGCCCCGCCCGCGGCGAGCGCTTCACCGACGCAGCCTGGCCGTCCGATGCCGGAACTCGCTGCTCCCAGGACGCCCCTTTGAATCACAGCACCTTCGGTCTGTACGACCCTGCCCTCGACCACAGCGACTGCGGCGTCGGCTTCATCACCCGGCTCGACGGGACACCGAGCCATGACGTCATCCGCAAGGGCGACGAAGCGCTCCGCACCATCCCGCACCGCGGCGGCAAGTCCGCCGAGGGCGTCGGGGACGGCGCGGGCGTGAACGTGGACCTGTCGGTGGAGTTCTTCGGCGCGATCACCGGCGAGGAACTGCGCGCCGGGCACTTCGGCGTCGCCAACTGCTTCGTGCCGGCCGACGACGAACGCCGTGCCGCGGCGATCGACCTCGTGGGCCGGAGCATCGCCGAGCAGGGCTTCGACGTACTCCTCGTCCGGGACGTACCCGTCGACCACACCGTCGCCCGTCCCGCCGCCGAGCAGTACCAACTGCCCATCGTGCAGTGGGTGTTCCGGGCGCCCGAGAGCTGGGACCGCGAAGGCGTCGACTCGGCCGCCAACCGTGCCCTGCTCGCCGTGGAGGCCGTGGCCTACGCCGACGGGACGACGTACGCGGGGCTGTACGTGCTGTCGCTCAGCGCCCGCACCCAGGTGCTCAAGGGACGGCTCAACTCCGGAGAGGTCATCGGGTACTTCCGCGACCTCGTCGACCCCCGGCACTCCGTGCGCTCGCTCTACTTCCACACCCGGTTCTCCACCAACACCGAGCCGCACCCGACCATGGCCCAGCCGTTCCGGCTCATGGCGCACAACGGCGAGCTCAACACCGACCGCAAGAACCGTCTCAGCGACGAGGCCCTCGCGCGGGCCCGGACCCGGAGCATCGTGCGCCCGCCGGGGCAGTCCGACTCCAGCCGGCTCGACCAGACGCTCCAGAGCCGCGTGTTCGACGACGGCCTGGACCTCGTCGAGGCCGTCGTGTCCCTCATGCCGCCCGCCTGGGAGAACGACCGCACGCTGCCCGCGGCCACCAGGGACATGCTCGAGTACTTCTCCCTGTACGAGGAGAAGAACGACGGCCCCGCCGCCCTCATCTTCAGCGACGGCGACGTCGTCGGCGCCCGCCTCGACCGGCTCGGGCTGCGCCCACTGCGTACCGTCGAGACCGCCGAGTACCTGATGGTCGCCTCGGAGGCCGGTCAGGTCGCCTTCCCCGACGACGAGGTCGTGCACCGCGGTCGTATCGAGGCCGGCGGCATGCTCGTCGTCGACCACCGCACCGGACGCCGGCTGCGCACCCGCGAGGTACTGGACGCCCTCGCCGCGCGCCGCCCGTACAGCGACCTGCTCACCTCCGCCCGGGTGAACCTCGACGACCTGCCCGCCCCCGACTACTACCGCGGCACCACGACGCTCGGCTACGACGGCGACCTGACCCTCGCCGGGCGGTACGTGGCGTACTCGCTGAACCAGGAGAGCTTCCGGTTCATGCTCGACCCGATGCTCGCCGACGGGTCGGAGCGGATCTCGGCGATGGGCTACGGCAACGCCATCAACGCGCTCAGCGACACCGAGGGCGGCATGGCGAAGTACTTCTCGCAACGCTTCGCCCAGGTGACCAACCCGCCGCTGGACAGCATCCGCGAGGCCGACGGCATGAGCATGCGTGTCGCGCTCGGCCCCAAGCCCGACGGGACCCTGCACAGCGGCGGCCGCCAACTCGTGGTGTCCTCGCCCGTGCTCGGGCACCTCGACATGGTCCGACTGCGGGATCAGCGGATCGTGCCGCTGGAGCGGTTCGCCATGCTCTACGAGCCGGTGGCCGGGGACGAGACCGCCAACGCCAATGCCCTGCGGAGCGCACTCCACCAACTCTGCGACGATGTCGAGCGGTTCGCGTCGGAAGGGGGCGGCATCGCCGTCCTCACCGACCGGGCCGTCTCCTCGACGCGCGCGCCGCTGCCCGTCATCCTCGCCGTCGCCGCCGTCAACCAGCGGCTCATCGAGACCGGGCTGCGACTGCGCGTCTCGCTCGTCGCGGAGAGCGGCCAGCTGGCGTCCTCGCACCACGTGGCGACCGCGCTCGGCTTCGGCGCCTCCGCCGTCTACAGCCTCAGCGCACGGCTGCGCGCCGAGGAGAAGTTCCCGAGCGCACCCGCCCCCGCCGGTGAGATCACGGCGACCGACCGGGCGCTGGCGAAGTTCCGCAAGGCCGCCGAGAAGTCCCTCGCCAAGACCATGGGCCGGGTCGGACTGTGCACCGCCGAGAGCTACATCGGCGGCGAGTTCTTCGAACCCAACTACCTCGACACCCGCGACGACGTCTTCGCCCGGACCTTCCCGCACATGGACGCCCCGGTCGGCGGTGTCGGGTTCGCCCGGATCGCGCAGGCCGCCACGGACTGGCACGAGCGCGCCCGAACGGTCCAGGGCGAGCAGCAGATCCCGCTGCTCGGGCTGTTCAAGGAGCGGTCGGACGGCGCCGGGCACTCCTTCGGTGTCACGGCCGTGCGCGGCTTCGGCGACATGGTCGAGGAGCGGCCGGAGTTCGGGAAGCCCGAGGACTCCGACGCGCTCCGGCTGCTCACCCTCGGCCAGCTCGACGACGCGTTCGGCATCACCGACGCCGCGTACCGCAACACCGGGTACGACGCGCTCAGCGACGCCGAGATCGACGCGTTCCGGATCACCCCCGGGTACCGCGCCTTCCTGCGGACCACGCACGAGGAGCGCTCGCGCCGCCCGGCCGCGCTGCGGGACGTGCTCGCACTGCCCGCCGACGTCACCGGACTGCGTACGGCCGAGGACTTCGCCCGGGAGCTGGGACGGTTCTCCACGGACGGGAACGCGAGCGTCACGGTCCGCGGTGTCGCCGTCTCCCGCACGGAACAGGGCACCTTCCGACTGCGCCTCGCCGCACCGGACCCGGACCGTCACACCGCCCTCGCCGAAGGGCTCGCGCACCTGGGCGAGGCCGAGACCCTCGCCGTGGGCGCCGACGGCATCGAAGTCACCGCCGCCGGCACCGAAGCCCGCCTCCTGGCCCTCCTCGACAGCGACAGCGCCCCCGACAGCGTCCCGCTCGACGAGGTCCAGCCCGCGCACGAGATCACCCGGTCCCTCGCCTCCGGCGCCATGAGCCACGGCGCGCTCGTCGCCACCGCGCACGAAGCCGTCGCGCACGGCACGAACATGGTCGGCGGCATGTCGAACAGCGGTGAGGGCGGCGAGCACCACACCCGGTACGGCACGATCCGCGGCTCCCGGATCAAGCAGTTCGCCTCCGGCCGGTTCGGCATCTGGGCGGGCTATCTCGCCGACCCGATGCTCGAGGAACTGGAGATCAAGATCGGGCAGGGCGCGAAGCCCGGCGAGGGCGGCCAGCTGCCCGCGCCGAAGGTCACCGTCGACATCGCGGCCGCGCGCGGCGGCACCCCCGGCATCGAGCTGATCTCCCCGCCGCCGCACCACGACACGTACTCCATCGAGGACCTCGCGCAGCTCATCCACGACTGCAAGGCCGCCCGGGTCCGGGTCATCGTCAAGCTGGTGTCCTCGGAGGGCATCGGCACCATCGCGGTCGGTGTCGCCAAGGCCGGCGCGGACGTCATCAACGTCGCCGGGAACACCGGCGGTACGGGCGCCGCGGCCGTCACCAGCCTCAAGTACGCGGGCCGTTCGGCGGAGATCGGCGTCGCCGAGGTACACCAGGCGCTCGTCGCGAACGGGCTCCGGCAGAAGGTCGTCCTGCGCTGCTCCGGCGCGCACCAGACCGGCGGCGACGTCGTCACCTCGGCCCTTCTCGGCGCCGACAGCTTCGAGTTCGGAACGACCGCGCTGATGATGCTCGGCTGCGTCATGGCGAAGAACTGCAACGTGAAGTGTCCCGCCGGACTCACCACGAACCCCGAGGTCTTCGAGGGCGACCCGCGCGCGCTGGCCCAGTACCTGCTCAACATCGCGCACGACGTCCGGCAGATCCTCGCCCGCCTCGGACTGAGGTCCCTGCGCGAGGCCCGGGGACGCACGGACCTGCTGCAACTCCTCGACCACCCCGCGAGCGTGGGCCGCCTGGACGTGCGCCGCCTGCTCGCGCGCGTGCCCGAGAAGGTCGTGGCGGACCCGGAGTACCTGGAGAAGGACTTCACCACCGACGACGCCCTCATCGAGCGCATCGAGGAAGCGCTCCTCGACCAGCGCCAGCCGTCCCTGCTGGTCGAGGGCGTCCACCTCGGCAACAGCGACAAGTCGGTGGGCGGGCAGCTCTCCATCGACGTCGAGTGGCTGCTCAACCACGGCGACAACCGACTCCCCGGCCACGCCCCCGCGGTCACCACCGACGACCGCGGCCGCCGCCGCCTCGTCGACGACGCCGTCCGCATCCGCACCACGGGGTCCGCCGGTCAGTCGTACGGCGTCTTCTGCAACGACGGCATCACCCTCGAACACACCGGCACCGCCAACGACGGCGTCGGCAAGAGCCAGAGCGGCGGCCGGATCATCGTCCGAGCTCCCGGCGGCGGCAGCGCCGAACGCGGCGGCAACGTACTGATCGGCAACTTCGCGCTGTTCGGCGCGACCGGCGGGCGGACGTTCGTGCAGGGCGAGGCCGGTGACCGGTTCGCCGTGCGCAACTCCGGCGCGACCGCGGTCGTCGAGGGCGTCGGCGACTTCGGCTGCGAGTACATGACCGGCGGCACCGTGCTCAACCTCGGCGGCTTCGGCAAGGGCCTCGGCAACGGCATGAGCGGCGGGTTCCTGTACCAGTACGATCCCTCGGGCGAGCTGGCCGGACGGGTGAGCGCCGACTCGCTGCTGGTGTTCCCGGTGACGGACACCGCGCGCGGCGCCTTCCACGAGGAGGCCGTACGACTGCTGCTGGCCTGGCATGCCGAGGCCACCGGCTCCGAGCTGGCGGCCCGGCTCCTGCACGACTGGGACTCCGAGCGGCAGCACGTGTACTGCGGGATGCCCCGCGCGCTGCTGCTCTACCAGGACTCCACGGAGATCCTCGCCGCGGCGACCCGGTCCCAGCTCCTCGACGAGCTGGCGACCTCCATCGCGACCGACAAGCTCCGCGCGTTCAAGGTCGACTACCGCGACCGCCGCACCGTGCTCGACGGCCGGGCCCCGGCCTTCGGCGACCAGGGCAGCGACGACATGTTCTCGCTGCTGTCCTCGTACACGGTGCTCGGCGTCGCGCAGGACCTCGCGCTCCAGCGGGTGCCGGGCGCGAGTGGCCCGGAGGACCCGCGCATCGCCGAAGCCGTGCGCAACCTCGTGCTCACCGAGGACTTCTTCGTCAAGCAGCGCGTGGTGAAGTACCTGCGCGGCACGCTGGACCGCTTCGACGACGGCGAACTCGCCACCCTCATCGCGATCAAGCGCCTCGACGACTACAAGCGTGCGCTCAAGCAGCGCAACAACCTCAGCGTGGACGCCCCCGGCACCTACGGGTGGATCATCCACCAGACCATCAAGAACGCCGGTCGCGTCCGCGCCGCCCGGTTCGACGAACTGCTCGCGAACGCCGCGCTGGAGGACATCGCCTCCCGCCGCGCCCCGCAGGCCCCGACCGAGGCGGTGACCGCATGACCGTCATGCCCCCGACCGGAACCCTCATCCCGGCCGACGCGCCCTTCTCCGCCCAGCAGGAGTCCTGGCTCGCCGGGTTCATCGCCGGCATCGCGGCCGCCGGACGCCGGGACAGTGCCGGCGCCGACGCGCCCGCGGCGACCATCGACGTACTGATCGGCACCCAGACCGGCAACGCCGAACTCGTGGCCGACGACGTCGTCGCCGGTGCCCGCGCCCGCGGCCTCGGCGGCCGGGCCACTGCCCTCGACGACGTCACCCCTGAGGCGCTCGCCGCGATGTCCCACGTCATCGTCGTCACCTCGACGTACGGCGAGGGCGAGATGCCCGACAACGCCGGGCTGTTCTGGGAGGCGCTCCAGTCCGACACGGCCCCGCGCCTGGAGGGCGTGCGCTACTCGGTCCTCGGGCTCGGCGACCGCGGCTACGACGACTTCTGCCAGGCCGCGAAGCTCATCGACACCCGTCTGGAGCAGCTCGGCGCGACCCGGCTGCACGAACGCGTGGACTGCGACGTGGACTTCGAGGAGTCCGCGGGGGAGTGGACGACGGCGGTGCTCGACCTGGTCGCCGCCGAGACCGGCGCGAAGGGCACGGGCGCCGCGGAGGCACCGAAGAAGCCCCGCTCCCAGTGGAACAAGCGAACCCCCTACCGGTCCCGGCTCACCAGCAACCGGCTCCTGTCCGCCCCGCACAGCGCGAAGGAGATCCGCCACTACGAGTTCGACCTCGGCGACAGCGGCATCACCTACGAGGCCGGCGACGCGCTGGCCGTCGTACCGGTGAACGACGACGCACTGGTCGGAGCGCTGCTGGAGCACCTGGGCGCGAGCGGCGACCAGGAGACCGCCGAACTCCTGCGCACGGAACGGGAGATCCGCACGCCGTCGAAGGAGCTGATCGCCGACCTGGTCGAACGGGCGCCCGCCGCCGAGCTGGCCTCGGTCGTCGCGCACGGCGACCGCAGCGACCTCGACTCCTGGCTCTGGGGCCGGGACCTGCTCGACCTGCTCCGGGACGCCGGGTCCAAGGCACCCTCGCTCGCCGAACTCCTGCCGTTTCTCCGGCCGTTGCAGGCACGCCAGTACTCGATCTCGTCGAGTCCGCTGGCCCACCCGGGCAGCATCCACCTCACCGTCGCGTCCGTGCGGTACGACAGGTACGAGGGCGTCGCGTCGACGTATCTGGCGGATCGGGTCGGTGCGGACTCGACCGTAGGCATCTACCTCCAGCCGAACGCCTCCTTCAGCGTGCCGGCGGACGACGACTCGCCCGTGATCATGATCGGCCCCGGCACCGGCATCGCCCCCTTCCGCGGCTTCCTCCACGAGCGGGCCGCGCGCGGCGCCTCCGGACGGAACTGGCTGTTCTTCGGAGACCAGCACCGCGAGACCGACTACGTGTACGAGGACGAGCTGACCGAGCTCCACAAGCGCGGTGTGCTCACCGAGCTGGACCTCGCCTTCTCGCGCGACCAGGCCGAGAAGATCTACGTGCAGACACGGATGCGGGAGCGGTCGAGGGAGCTCTACGCGTGGCTGGAGGAGGGCGCGCACTTCTACGTCTGCGGCGACGCCTCCCGCATGGCGAAGGACGTGGAGACGGCCCTGCTGGGCATCATCGCCGAGCAGCGCGGACGCGGGGAGGACGACGCCGCGGAATACCTCGCGGATCTGCGCCGGGCCAAGCGCTACGTACGGGACGTGTACTGAGCATGACGGACCAGCACGGTTGCGTGTTCGAGGGCTGCTGCCCCAGGCGCGACACCGGCGCGCGGCTGATCGACCCACGCATGCCGGAACTGGCGCGCTGCCTGACGCTCTTCCAGTACGTCCAGGCCGTCACCGGAGGTCCGGTCGCGCGCATCGACCAGGCCGGCAGCTACGCGGCCCCGAGCCTGCGCGGCGACGCCTTCGCCGTGCACCCGGGCGAGATCGCGCTGCGTCTCGACGCGGCCGGTGTGGACACGGCCGTGGTCGCGCGGGACGAGGGCTCGGTTGCCGTGCGCCTGCTCGACGCGCAGGGCCGGATCGTGCACGAGGGGCGGCTGCTCTCCGACGGGGACCGGCTGCTGGCCGGCCTCACCCCCACGGTCCACGTCGGATCGCAGGCCATGACACCTTCCCGCGCCCGCGACATACCGGCGTGGGAGAACGGCGACCAGCTCGCCCAGCTCGACGCGATCCTCACGGACGGCGGCCCGGCCCGGCGCGCGGCGTTCGACCGGTACCGGGGCGAGCACCGGAACATCGGCGTCGATGTCGTGCCCGCGGTGCTCGACCACGTCTGCTCCGTCGGACTGCCGATCGGCGTCGCGGTGTTCGCCCCCTCGGTCATGCAGGCATGCGGCGGCCGGGTCCACGTCACCGACCGGACCACCGGCGGGCGGGTGTTCGCGGCGATCGCGCAGAGCTCGGTGGAGATCGACCTCGCGGGCGTCCGGGCCTGCCGGCTCGTCCGCTCCACGGCGGCCCACGGACCGACCTCGGCACTCGAACTCGACGACGCGGACGGCCGCTGCGTCGCGGTCGTCACACAGTTCGGGATCGTGGGGGAACAGGTGCACGCGGCGTGGGAGCACCTCGCGGCGTCGCTGCCCGACGCCTAGCCCGATGCCACGGAAATTCAGGATCAACTTCCTTTGCACTCAGGTAGGTTCGGGCGCGACCAGTTGTTCGAAGAGAGGAACGCTGTCTTGCGCAAGCCCCATCGCCGACTGACGACCGTTCTCGGGATCGCCGCGGCCTCCGCATCGGCGTTCGCCCTGGGCATCGCCCCGGCCCAGGCCGCGGGCGAGGTCTACGAGGCCTCCAACTCCATCATCTCGTCGAACGTCACCGCGAAGACGTACTTCGCCGCCGACGGCGAGATCCTCACCGCCCTCGACATGAAGCAGGACGGCCACGGCACCGCCGCCCAGTGGCGCTACAACTCCAGCTCCGCCACCCACTCGTACTACAACAGCTACGGCTACGCCGTTGCCCACGACTGGGACCTGTCCTTCGCCGAGGGCACCACCCTCCAGATCCGCGCCTGCCTCCAGGAAGGCTCCGACGGCACCCCGTACAGCTGCGGTGGCTGGGAGTACGCCAAGGCCTGAGCACCGGGCCCGACGGTCGCACGGCAGTGAAGGGGCGGGCCCGAGGGCCCGCCCCTTTCGTGACCGCTTAGGGTCGAGGACGTTCCGTCCCTCGCCGAGCCGGAGGTCGCCGCATGCGGATCTCGCAGCGGGCCCAGTCCGTCGCCCCGTTCTACGCCATGGAGTTCGGCAAGCACGCCGCCGCCCTGGAGGCCCAGGGCCACCATGTCGTCAAGCTCAGCCTCGGAGAGCCCGACTTCGGCGCGCCCCCGGCCGTCGTCGAGGCGATGCGGACGGCCATGGACGGGCGGCCCATGAGCTACACCGAGGCGCTCGGGATGCCGTCCCTGCGGCAGGCGATCGCGGGGTTCTACGGGGAGCGGCACGGCGTCGACGTCGACCCGGGCCGTGTCGTCGTGACCGCCGGGGCCTCGGCCGCCCTGGTGCTGGGCGCGGCCGCGCTCGTCGATGCCGGGGACGAGGTGCTGATCGGCGACCCGTCGTACCCCTGTAACCGGCAGATCATGGAGAGCTTCGGCGCCCGGGTCACGCTCGTCCCGACCAGCGCGGCATCCCGCTTCCAACTGGACGCGGACTCCGTGCGGGCGCACTGGACGGACGACACGCGCGGGATCATGGTCGCCACCCCGTCCAACCCGACCGGCACCTCGGTCCCGGAGAGTGAACTCGCCGCACTGTGCGACCTCGCCCGGGAGCGGGACGCGTGGCGGATCGTCGACGAGATCTACCTCGACCTCGGCGACCACGACGACCAGGACCGGCCGCCGCGCAGCGCGCTCTCGTTCGACCCCGACGCCGTCGTCATCAACAGTTTCTCGAAGTACTTCGGCATGACCGGCTGGCGGCTCGGCTGGTGCGTCGTCCCGGAGAGCCTCGTACCGGCGCTGGAACGCCTCGCCCAGAACTACTTCCTGTGCGCCTCGACCCCCGCCCAGCACGCCGCCCTGGCCTGCTTCACCCCCGACTCCCTCGCCGTCTGCGAGGAACGGCGCGCCGAGTTCGGGCGCCGGCGCGCGCTCGTCCTCGACGGTCTGGCGCGGCTCGGGCTGCCGGTGCCCGTGCCGCCCGACGGGGCGTTCTACGTCTACTTCGACGTCAGCGGCACCGGGCTCACCTCGTGGGAGTTCTGCGCCCGGGCACTCCAGGAGGCGCACGTCGCGCTCACCCCGGGCCGGGACTTCGGGGTGGGCACGGCGGAGACGCACGTACGGCTGTCGTACGCGGCCTCCGCCGGGGAACTGCGCGAAGGGATCGCCCGCTTGGGGAAGTACGTCGCAGCACTGCGGTAGTACGTCGCTTCACGGAACGCACACACACCTCACCCGTTAGCTTTAAAGTTCAAGCGATAGGCTCTTCGCCAGTCGAGTGGGGGCGACGGAGCCCACGCGCCGCGCTGCTCACTTCCCCCCACGGACACAGGAGAGTCGTGTGAGCGACGGCGACGTAGTGGTGATCGGCGGCGGCTACGCGGGAGTCCGCCTGGCGAAAAGGCTGGACGCGACGGCGCGGGTCACGCTGGTGGACCGCAAGGAGGTCTTCTTCCACCGCATCGCCTCACTGCGCGCCGGGATCCGGCCGGAGTGGTCGGTGACGCCGTTCATCCCGTACGACCGGCTGCTGAACGGCGGTCGGGTGGTGCTGGGCAAGGCGCTGCGCATCGACACGGAGGCCCGGCAGGTCGTCCTGGCGACGGGGGAGCGACTGCCGTACGACGTGGTGGTGATCGCCACCGGCGCCGACTATCCCGAACCGGCCCGCTTCAACGGCACCACCCCGGACGAGGCGGTGAAGGCCTTCGCCGGGCATCAGCAGGCGGTCGCCCGTGCCGGGCACGTCCTCGTGGTCGGCGGCGGGCCCTCCGGCGTCGAGCTCAGCGCGGAGATACGGCTGGCCCGGCCGGACGCCCGCGTCACGCTGGCCCACTCCGGGTCGGTGCTGCTGCACGGCACGGGCAGTGAGCGCGCCGGGCGCAAGGCGCTGGCCTGGCTGGAGGCGCATGACGTGGACGTGCGGCTGAACTCCTTCATGTCCCCCGGCTTCGACTTCGGCACCTATCGCGACGCGCACGGCAACGTCCTGGAGGCCGACCTCTCCTTCTGGGCCACCGGCACCACGCCCAACACGCTCTGGCTACGGTTGGGCGGCCACGGCGACTGGCTGAACCACTCCGGACACGTCAAGGTCGACCGCACGCTCCGGGTCGACGGGCGTCCGGACGTCTTCGCGGTCGGCGACGTCAACGACGCCACGGAGCTGAAGATCACCCCCGCCGCGCTGGCCCAGGCCGACCTGGCGTTCCACAACATCCGCGCCCATCTCCAGAGCTCCGGCAAGCACCGCAAGGAACCCCGCTTCTACAGGCCCGGCCACCGCACCCCGCTCATCGTCCCGTTCGGGGCGGCCGACGGCGTGACCCTGCTGCCGGTGCCGGGCGGGGAGAGCGCGGTGCTGGGAGGACGGACGTCGGTGCTGGCGAAGGCGAAGACGCTGATGACGCCTTATATGCGGCGGCAGTTGGGGTACACGGCGGCGTGAGGTGGCGGAGTGGCTGGGTGGCACGGTGGCCCAGTGGCCCAGTGGCCCAGTGGCCCAGTGGATCAGCCATTAGCCGCGGCGAATGGGCGAGCGGCTGAGTGGTCAAGAGGTGCAGTGGCTCAGCCATTAGCTGCGGCGAGTGACTTGAGCGGCTCAGTGGCTCAGTGGCTGAGCGGGTGAGCGGGTGAGTGGCCGAGCGGCGCAGTGGCTCAGCCTTTCGCCCGCCGTCCGCTCCGCCTCGGCGCCGGTTCCGCGCCGTCGAGGAGTTCCAGGCGGCGTTCCTCGCCGTTCTCCTCGACCTGGAGCACCACCTGACGCAGTCCGTCGGCGAGATCGCGGCACTCCTCGCCGGTGAGGCGGGAGGCGACGAAGGCCTCCTCCTCGTTGAAGGCGGGGAACAGGCGCCGCATCAGGGCCTCGCCCTCCTCGGTGAGGCTGAGCAGCACCAGGCGGCCGTCGGACGGATGGCCGGCCCGCTTGAGCAGCCCGCGCCCCTCCAGCGTGCGCGAGACCCCGGTGAGCGTCCCCTTGGAGATGCCCGCCTCCTCCGCGACATGCCGGGTCTCCGACTCGCCCCACACCCACACCACCCACAGCACGACGAACGCCGTCCAGGTGAGGTCGGCGCCGCGCAGCACGGAGTTCTCGAGGTGCTGACGTACCGCCGAGGCGGCGCGGTGGATGTTGGCGACCACCGCCATCTGATCGCGGTGGATCGGGATCCCCCCGAGCTTCGCCGCCGCCAGTTTCTCCGCTTCGGTGATGGACCGCTGGCCGGGCACAGGCACGCTCCTTTGATCGTTCGGAGTCAAATTGTACGAGGACGCAGGCCACCTGCGGAGAAACGGGGAACGCCCCGGCCGGCCCGTGCGGGCCGGCCGGGGCGTCCCGGTGATCGGATCAGGCTCGGATCGGGCTCAGACCAGGTCGAAGCGGTCCGCGTTGGACACCTTGACCCACGCCGAGACGAAGTCCTTCACGAACTTCTCCTTGGCGTCGTCGCTCGCGTAGACCTCGGCGAGCGCGCGGAGCTCGGAGTTCGAGCCGAAGACGAGGTCGGCACGCGTACCGGTCCACTTGACCGCGCCCGAGGCGTCACGGGCCTCGAAGTGGTTCTGGTCCTCGGAGGTCGACTTCCACTCCGTGCCCAGGTCGAGCAGGTTGACGAAGAAGTCGTTGGTGAGGACGCCGGGGGTCTCGGTGAGGACACCGAGGGACGTCCCGCCGTGGTTGGCGCCCAGGACGCGCAGACCGCCGACGAGCACGGTCAGCTCGGGGGCGCTCAGGCCGAGCAGGTTCGCCTTGTCGAGCAGCAGGTACTCGGCCGGGAGGCGGTTGCCCTTGCCCTGGTAGTTGCGGAAGCCGTCCGCGGTCGGCTCGAGGGCGGCGAACGACTCGGTGTCCGTGTGCTCCTCGGTCGCGTCGACACGGCCCGAGGTGAACGGCACCTCGACGGCGTGGCCGGCGTCCTTGGCGGCCTTCTCGACCGCGGCGGCACCGCCGAGGACGATCAGGTCGGCCAGGGAGACCTTCTTGGCGCCGGAGTTGAACTCCGACCGGACACCCTCCAGGACACGCAGGACCTGGGCCAGCTCGTCGGGCTGGTTGACCTCCCAGCCGGCCTGCGGCTGCAGACGGATGCGGGCACCGTTGGCGCCGCCGCGCTTGTCGCTGCTGCGGAACGTGGACGCGGACGCCCACGCGGTCGACACCAGCTGCGAGACGGTCAGACCCGAGTCGAGGAGCTTGGCCTTGAGGGCCGTGACGTCGGCGGCGTCGATGGCCTCGCCCTCGGCCTGCGGCAGCGGGTCCTGCCACAGCAGGGTCTCCGCCGGGACCTCCGGGCCGAGGTACAGGGACTTCGGGCCCAGGTCACGGTGGGTCAGCTTGTACCAGGCGCGGGCGAAGGCGTCCGCGAACTGGTCCGGGTTCTCGTGGAAGCGCTTGGAGATCTCGCCGTAGATCGGGTCGAAGCGCAGCGAGAGGTCGGTGGTGAGCATCGTGGGCAGCTTCTTGGAGTCGCTGTGGGCGTCGGGGATGATCGCCTGAGCGTCCTTGGCCACCCACTGGTTGGCGCCGGCGGGGGACTGGGTCAGCTCCCACTCGTAGCCGAAGAGGATGTCGAAGAAGTCGTTGCTCCACTGGGTGGGCTTGGTGGTCCAGGTGACCTCGAGACCGGAGGTGATGGCGTCGCCGCCCTTGCCGGTGCCGTGGGTGCTGGCCCAGCCGAGGCCCTGGGCCTCGATCGGGGCGGCCTCGGGGTCGGCGCCGACGTTGTCCGCCGGGCCGGCACCGTGGGTCTTGCCGAAGGTGTGACCACCGGCGATGAGGGCGACGGTCTCCTCGTCGTTCATCGCCATGCGGCGGAACGTCTCGCGGATGTCGCGGGCCGCGGCGATCGGGTCCGGGTTGCCGTTGGGCCCCTCCGGGTTGACGTAGATGAGGCCCATCTGGACGGCGCCGAGCGGGCTCTCCAGCTCACGGTCGCCGGTGTAGCGCTGGTCGTCGAGCCAGGTGGTCTCGGGACCCCAGTACACGTCCTCGTCGGCCTCCCAGACGTCGGCGCGGCCGCCGGCGAAGCCGAAGGTCTCGAAGCCCATCGTCTCCAGGGCGACGTTGCCGGTGAGGATCATGAGGTCGGCCCAGGAGATGGACTGGCCGTACTTCTTCTTCACCGGCCACAGCAGACGGCGGGCCTTGTCCAGGTTGCCGTTGTCCGGCCAGCTGTTCAGCGGCGCGAAGCGCTGCTGGCCACGGCCGCCACCGCCACGGCCGTCGCTGATGCGGTAGGTGCCGGCGCTGTGCCAGGCCATCCGGATCATCAGCGGGCCGTAGTTGCCGAAGTCCGCCGGCCACCAGTCCTGCGAGGTGGTCAGGATCTCGGCGATGTCCTGCTTGACGGCAGCCAGGTCGAGGTTGCCGAACGCCTCGGCGTAGTCGAACTGCGCACCGAGCGGGTTCGCGACGACCGGGTCCTTCGCGAGGATCTTCAGGTTGAGCCGCTCCGGCCACCACTGCCGGTTTCCGCCGCCCTGGGTGGGGTGTGCGGCGCGCTCGTGCGCGACCGGGCATTTACCTTCAGCGGCGTTGTTCTCGGACATGAGGGGAATTCCTTCCGGGTTTGGTGCTCAAGCCTTGCGGGCGGTGGAACAGGAGGGGCACAGGCCCCAGTAGATGACCTCGGCCTCGTCGATGGCGAAGCCCCGGTCGTCCGAAGCGGTCAGACAGGGCGCGTGCCCGACCGCGCAGTCGACGTCGACGACAGCCGTGCACTCCCGGCAGACCAGGTGGTGGTGGTTGTCGCCGACCCGGCCCTCGTACCGGGCGGGGCTGCCCGGTGGCTCGATACGGCGGACGAGTCCCGCCGCGGTGAGTGCGTGGAGGGCGTCGTAGACGGCTTGCACTGATATGTGGCCGACCCGGTCCCGGACCCCGGAGGTGAGGGCGTCGACCCCGAGGTGGTCACCGGCGCGAACGGTCTCCAGAAGCGCGACGCGGGCGGCCGTCACCCGCAGGCCGGCCCCCCGCAGATCTCCTGCGGTGGTCGGAGGCTGCGGTGAAGTCATGGGGCCAACCTACCCCCACAAACACGAATGGTTCAAGAAATGGATTCGTTCCAACTCTGTGTCGTGTCGTGTTGCCATGCGTTCACCTTCTGCCGGCTTCGGGTGGGCGGACGTGCGGGGTTTCGGCGACTCCGTACGCGCTGCCGGCCCTCCCGGGCAGTCCGCGGGCCGGCAGCTCAGCCGGATGCACCGCCTCATGGCCCCCGCTGTCGAACTCGTGGATCTGCCTGCCGCAGCCGAACCCGTCGGCCGGTACCGCCGTGCCCGCGTCCGCCTCCCGCAGCCGGGGCGGCGGTACCCGCTCCGCGCATGCCTCGTTGACGTCGAGATGCGGCGGAGTGGGTCGCGGTCGGCGTACCGGCCGTGGGCCGCGTGCTGGTTGCAGTGCACCCGGGCGGGCGCCCGCGCGGAGCAGCTCGGCGCGGGTGACGGTCCGTGCGTGCAGGCGCCGTACGTCCGGGGCGCCGGAGCGCAGGTCGCCCCCGTCCGAGCGGAACACGGTCGTGCGGCTCGGTTCGAGGCCCACCACGAGACCGCCTTGGCGCAGATGCCCGGCCATCCGGCGCACGGTACGGCCCAACACCCGCTCGGCGAAGCCGAGTTGTCCCGTGGAGATCCAGGTCGGCCCGCAGCGCAGCGGCTCGTCGGGCAGTTCGGCGCGCCGGACCGCGTGCTCCAGCACCTGCACGACCGCCCGGCCGACGTGCGGGTGGAGGTGGTTGGTGAAGGTGTCCGGCCAGGGCAGGACGCTGCCGCGCGCCCCGTCACCGTACGGCTCATGCCCCCGCGAACCACTGCCGGCGGGCGACGGTCACCGGTCCTGGCAGGCGTGGGAGCGGAAGTCCTCGACGGAGCCCGTCTCGTGGTCGTCGCCATCGCCGCTCCGGTAGCGGACCCGGCCGGGGGTGAGGGCGGCCAGATCGGCGGGGGTGAAGGTCACGTTGCCGGTCGACCAGGAGCTGTCGCGTGTCCAGCCGTACAGGTGGTAGCTGTGGTTCTTCTTCAGGACCTGAAGGGGTTTGTCGACGCTCCAGCCGTCGCCGGCCGTGTCGAGGGGCCAGGTCGCGAATCCCTTCACGGACGCGTCGGCGCTCCATCTCCCGACCTCGACCGACCTGCTCTCGTCCGGTTCGGCGGGCTTGCTGTCGGTGTACGACGTGGCGCCGTCGATGTGATCGTGACAGACCATCAGCACTCCCATCGGCCGCCCGTCCCCGTCGACCGTGATGCCCGTGGCGCCGGCGATCGGCACGGTGCAGCCGGACACCGCGGCGAGTGCCGTCACGCCGGCTGCCGCCAGAACGACCCGTCTTCGTCTCATCCCCTCATCTCACCGTGCGCCGGCCCGTTCCGTGGCGGGATCCGGGACAAGGTCCCGCGCCGGTGACTACTCCGGGCCCGCGTCCTCGGCGAAGTCGGGCACCAGCGCGCCCATCGCCTCGCGCTGAGTGGGTCCCATGATCCGGGCCAGCGCCTCCTTGACCGTCTGCGCGAGGACCCCCGAGGCCTCCCTGAGCAGGCCTCGGGCCTTCTCGGTGAGGGCGACCTCGATGCCGCGCTTGTCGCCGCAGACCGACTGGCGGGTGACGAGGCCGGCGTGCTGGAGACAGGCGATCTGGTAGGTGAGGCGGGTCTTGGGGCGGCCCAGGAGTTCGGCGATCCGCGTCATGCGCAGACCTTCCGAGGGGTTCCCCGCCAGCAGGCACAGGACCAGGAACTCGTCGTGCGAGACGTCCAGTCGCTCCTTGACCACGGAACGCAGCTCCTGCTCGACGGCTCCGGTCGCGGCCAGCATCAGCATCCAGGCGTGCAGCTCTGCGGGGAGGAGTCCGCCACCTGCGGCGGAGGGGCAGTCGGAGTGATCGGCCATGACGCCCAGTCTACCTGTTGTCCAATTTTGGATCAGAGGGGGTTGTTCATATTTGGATGACCCGCTAGCGTGAGGTCATTCAAATTTGGATGACCCCTGGGCAGGGGCATCAGCACGAAGGAGACCCCGTCATGACCGTCGCCGTGGAAACCGGCCTGTGGCAGCTCGACACCGCCGCCTCGACCGTCGCGATCAAGCACAAGTCGATCTGGGGGCTCATCACCGTGAAGGGCGCCTTCACCGCCTTCACCGGCCAGGGCGAGGTCCGCCCCGACGGATCCGCCGTCGGCACCCTGACCCTGACCGTCGCGTCCCTGGACACCAAGAACCCCAAGCGCGACACCCACCTGAAGGGCCCCGACTTCTTCGACGCCGACAACCACCCCGAGCTCACCTTCGCGGTCCGCAGCGCCGAACTCCGCGACGGCGACAAGGTCCACGTCATCGGCCAGCTCACCGCGCGCGGCATCAGCCGCCCCCAGACCTTCACCGCCCGCCTCACCGGCGCGGACGCCGACGCCCTCACCCTGGACGCCGAATTCTCCGTGGACCGCAACCAGTTCGGGATGGGCTGGAACCAACTCGGCATGATCGCCCGCCTCACCACGGTCACCACCAGCCTCCGCTTCATCCGGACGGCAGCCTGACGTACACGCTCGACAGCGTCTGCGGTACGGCGGTGAAGGCCCGCAGCCGGATCCGCGCACCCGCGCGCGGGAGCCCGTACCTCCCGGCGGGCGGCCGGAGTTCATAGCGCGCCGTGGCGTGGGCGGGCAGCGTGGCCGGCCCCTGGACGACCGTCCAGTACCGGCTCATGCCCTGTCCCACGGTCAGCATGAAGTGGGGCGCGAGGGCGCTGTCGGCCGTGTTGGTGACCCGGATCGTCAGCCGGGAGCCGTCGGCCGGCCTGGCCCGCTGCAACCCGGTGACCTGCATCCGCAGCGGCGGTGTGCCCGTCACGGCCAGCGTCGAACCCACCAGGGCCGGCGACAGCACGAGCAGGGCCACGGCGATCCGCGCCGCACGGGAGCGCAGCCGCAGCCCCGGCTGCCACGCGCCCGCGAACTCCGACGCGGGCGCGGTGACGGCCGCCGCCAGCCACAGCGGCGTCATCATCAGGTAGTAGCCGTCCTGCGAACGCGTCGCCAGGAAGAAGGCACACCATGGCAACACGGTCGCAGCGGGCCCCAACCGCCGTACGAACAGCACGAACAGCGCCAGCAGCCCCGCCGCCAGCAGCATGCTCGCGTGCGCGTACCAGTCCAGCCGGTCGCTGCCGCCCGTGAGATAGGCGGACACGTCCACCAGGCCCTGGCCGTGCAGCACCGCGCCCTGTGTCAGCGGCAGGGCGACACCGGTGAGCCAGGGGCCCGGCTCGCTCACGAGGAAATACGTGTCGATCAGCAGCCATACGGTGGCGGCGACCCCGACGATCCGCAGCACCACCAGCGCCGCGGCCCGGCCGCCCAGCTCCCCGCGGCGCACCGCGTAGATCCCGGCCAGCAGGAACGGCACGAGGAACCAGGGCAGTTGCTGCGCCGCACACGCCGCCCCCAGGCACCCGGCCCGCGCCACCCCGGCCGCGCCCAGCCGCCCGCCCCGTCCGATCCGCGGCCAGCGCACCACCACCGGCACCAGCAGGGCGAGCGCGAGGATCGCGGGATAGCCGAGCCGGCCGTACTGCGGCAGCATCGCGAAGCCCAGGCACACCATGGTCGCCGCCGGCCGCCACGGCACCGGCAGCATCCGCCACAGCGCCACCGCGCCGACGACCAGCGCACCCGTGCTCAGCGCCGTCGCCGGGGCGCCGCCGTGGCCCAGCCACAGCAGCGGCGCGGTCAGCAGCGGGGCGAGCGGGGGATAGCCGTACGTGAAGTCGTAGCCGCCGGTCACCGTGGGGGTCAGGGCGACGCCGTGGCCGAAGAGCCAGGGCCACGACTGGCCGTAGACGGGGTGCCCCGCGACCAGTTCGCGGGCGGCCTGTGTGGTCAGGAGCGCCTCGTCACTGCCCTGGTGGAGCACCGACCAGGCGCACAGCGTCAGGGTCACGGCCGTCACCAGGACGCAACCGTCGACGCGGGCCAGCGAACGGGTCCGGCGCACCACCAGCGCCAGCACCCCGCACACCAGGATCGAGGCGTAGCAGACCGAGATGACCGCGGCCACGGCGACCTGGTGCGAGGCCGCCTGTGTCCACACCGCGCGCGTACCGATGAGGAGGCTGATGTCGGCGAGCAGCGTCAGGACGCGATGCCACTGCGCGGGGATTTCCGGGCTGAGGGAGGACACCGCCGACTGCGTCCGCCGGCCGGGTGTCACCGGCTTCAGTTCTGCCAAGTGCACGGCACCGGACCGTAATCGCGCCCGGTGAGCGAGGTGGCGACGGAGGTGAAGAGTCCGGTAGGAGAGGGGTAAGAAAGCGAGGTTTGTCAGTAGACGTCCCGCACGTACCGTTTCGCCGCAGCCAACTGCTTCACGTACGCCGCCGCCTCCTGCTCGCCCAGCCCGCCGTGCGCGACCGCGATGTCCTTCAGCGCCCGGTCCACGTCCTTGGCCATCCGGGAGGCGTCGCCGCACACATAGAAGTGGGCACCGTCCTGGAGCCAGCGCCACAGTTCGGGGCCGTGCTCGCGCATCCGGTCCTGGACGTAGACCTTCTGGCGCTGGTCGCGGGAGAAGGCGGTGTCGAGACGGGCGAGGGTGCCCTCGTCGAGCAGCTCGGTCAGCTCCTCCTCGTAGTAGAAGTCGCTGGCCCGGTGCTGCTCCCCGAAGAACAGCCAGTTGGGCGCCCGGTGTCCGAGCGCGCGCCGCTCCTGGAGGAAGCCCACGAAGGGCGCGACCCCCGTGCCGGGACCGACCATCACCATCGGCGTCGCCGGTTCGGCGGGCGGCCTGAAGTGCGGGGAGGCCTGGACGAAGACCGGCACCTCGGTGTTCGCGTCGGCGTCCGCGAGGAACGGCGAGCAGACCCCGCCGCGCGGTGTGCCGTGCAGGTTCTCGTACCGCACGACGGACACCGTCAGCGAGACCAGGTTCGCGTCGACGAGGGGACTGGAGGATATGGAGTACAGGCGCGGCTGAAGCCTCTTGAGGACGCCCGCCCAGTCCCGCGCGTCCGCCCGCACCGGATGCTCGGCGAGTACGTCCACCGCCTGCCGTCCCCAACTCCACTGCGCCAGCCCGTCCTTGTTGTCGGGCCGCAGGAGCTTCTTCAACTCCCGCCCGTCACGGACGCGTTCGCCGACGAAGCGGAGGAAGTCGGGGGTGATACGGGTGATGTCGAGATGCCGGTGCAGGGCCTCGGCGAAGGGGACGTCGCCGACACCGTCCATTTCCACGGCGGTTGACCCGTCGGCCCCGGTGACCGCCAGCCACTCCTCCACCAGGGCGGCCGAGTTGACCGGCCGCACGCCGAGCGCGTCCCCCGCCTCGTATGTCAGCGGGGTCCCGCTCGTGTCGAAGGTGAACCGCCGGACCTCCTTGCCCGCGCCGGGCAGGCTGAGCAGCCGGTTGCCGACGAGGCGGGCGGTGGTGGGGGCGGGCCTGGGGGAGCGGGCGGGCTTCCTCGGCGCCTCGGTCGTGCCGGTGGGCGGGGTACCGGTCTCGCCTCCCAGCGCGGAGAGCACCTCGTCCAGCCAGGCGTCCGCGGACGGCTCGAAGTCCGGCTCGCAGTCGGTACGCGGCGCCAGCCGCACCCCGCCCAGTTCGTCGAGGCGGTCGTCGAGCCGTCGCCCGTGTCCGCAGAAGTCGTCGTACGAGGAGTCGCCGAAGGCCAGGACGGAGTAGCGGACCCCGTCCAGGCGCGGGGCCTGCTCGGCGGCGAGCCGGTCCCAGAAGCCGGAGCCGTTGTCGGGCGCGTCGCCGTCCCCGAAGGTGCTGGTGACCAGCAGCAGGTCGGCGCCCCGGGGCAGCGCGCCGGGGTCGGTGTCGTCCATGCCGGCGAGCAGGGGGCGGTGTCCGCTCGCGGAGAGCCGGTCGGCGACGGCACCGGCGAACTCCTCCGCGTTCCCGGTCTGCGAGGCCCACAGCACGACCACCTCGCGGCCGGGCTGCGTGCGGGGCGTCTGAGCCGACCGCGAGTACATGCCGGCCAGCACGCCGTTGACCCACATCGCGTGCTCGGGGCTGAACGGCGCGTCCGGTGGCAGCACCGGGACGCCGGGGGCGCCGGAGTCGATGCCCGCGAGGAAGCCGGTCAGGTACAGGCGCTCCTGGGCGGTCAGGACGGGCGGCGGGGCGGGGTCGAGGCCGAAGGGGTTGGCGCCGGGAGTGACGGAGGTGGGGACGATGACCGCGGGTGCGGGCACCGGCGCGGGTGCGGGAGCGGCGGAGACCCGGGTCAGCGACACCGCGCACACCTTGAACTCCGGCTGGAAGGAGATCGGGTCCACCGCGTCGCTGGTCACGGCGTTGACGCTCAGATACTCGCCGAAGAGGTCGTTCCAGTGGAACGGCGCGAAACAGCACCCCGGCCGCACCCGGTCGGTCACCACCGCGGGCAGCACCGCCCGCCCCCGCCGCGAGGCCACCTCCACCCGGTCGCCCTCGGCGATCCCCAGCGCAGCGGCGTCCTCGGGGTGCAGTTCCACGAACGGCCCGGGGTTCAGCTTGTTGAGCTTGGCGACCCTTCCGGTCTTGGTCAGCGTGTGCCACTGGTGCTGCACCCGCCCCGTGTTCAGCACGAAGGGGAAGTCGTCGTCCGGCATCTCCGCGGCCGGTATGTGCGGCCGCGCGTGGAAGACGGCCCGACCGCTCGCCGTGGGAAAGCGCAGCTCGTCGCCGCTGACGTACCGGATCGGATTGCGCGCGGGCCCGCCCTCGGCGGCCGGCCACTGCACGGGAGTCTCCCGCAGCCGCTCGTACGTCACCCCGCGCAGGTCCCACCCCGTGACGGGGTTCCAGGCGCGCCGGATCTCCTCGAAGACCTGCTCAGCGCTGTCGTACGAGAACCCCTTCTCGTACCCCATCTCCCGCGCGACGGCCGCGATGATCCGCCAGTCCGCCATCGCCTCGCCCGGCGGGTCGGCGACCGGCATGGTCAGGGTGAGGTTGCGCTCGCTGTTGACGAAGACGCCCTCGCCCTCGGTCCACATCGCCCCGGGGAGCACGACGTCGGCGTAGGCATTGGTCTCCGTCTCCCCGAACACGTCCTGGGTGACGACGAACTCGGCGGCCTCCAGGCCCTCGATGACGGTACGGCGGTTGGCCACCGAGGCGACCGGGTTGGTGCAGATGATCCAGCAGGCCTTGATCTCGCCGTCGGCCATCTTCTGGAACATCTCGACGGTGCCCTTGCCGACGCCGTCCTTGCGGACGGTGCCCGCCGGCAGCTCCCAGAGATCCTCGATGAACTCCCTCTCGGAGTCGACGAGGACGGACCGCTGACCGGGGAGACCGGGCCCCATGTACCCCATCTCGCGCCCGCCCATGGCATTCGGCTGGCCGGTGAGGGAGAAGGGCCCGCTGCCGGGACGGCAGATGGCACCGGTCGCGAGATGCAGGTTGACCAGGGCGTTGGTGTTCCAGGTGCCGTGCGTGGACTGGTTGAGGCCCATGGTCCACAGGCTCATCCACTCACCGGCCGAGCCAATGAGCCGGGCGGCCTCGCGAAGGTCGTCCTCGTTCAGCCCCGTGATCTCGGCGACGACGTCGGGCGTGTAGTCGGCGAGGAACTCCGGCATCGCCTCCCAGCCCTCGGTGTGGGCGGCGACGAAATCGGGGTCGGTGTGCCCCTCCTCGACCAGAAGATGCAGCAGACCGTTCAGCAGCGCCAGGTCGGTACCCGGTTTGACCTGCAGAAACAGATCGGCTTTGGCGGCCGTCGCGGTGCGCCGCGGATCGACGACGATCAGCTTCGCGCCCGCCTTGACCCGCTCCATCATCCGCAGGAAGAGGATCGGATGGCAGTCGGCCATGTTCGACCCGATGACGAGAAAGGCATCGGCCCGGTCGAAGTCCTCGTACGACCCGGGCGGCCCGTCGGCGCCCAGCGACAGCTTGTAACCGGCCCCGGCGCTGGCCATGCACAGCCGGGAGTTCGACTCGATCTGATTGGTGCGGACGAACCCCTTGGCGAGCTTGTTGGTGAGGTACTGGGCCTCCAGGCTCATCTGTCCGGACACATAGAAGGCGACCGAGTCCGGACCGTGCTCGTCGATGATCGCGCGCAGCCGCCGCGCGGTCTCGGCGACGGCGTCGGCCATGGGCGCCGGCATCGGCTCGGCACCGCGGTCGTCCCGGACCAGCGCGGTGGTCAGCCTCCCGGGCGCGGAGAGCATCTCGGCCGTGGTGGCGCCCTTGGTGCACAGCCGCCCCGCGTTCGCCGGGTGCGCCTTGTCGCCCGTGGCCTTCAGGACCGTACGCCGCCCGTCGGGCCCCATGCCGACGTCCAGCACGATGCCGCAGCCCACTCCGCAGTAGGAGCAGACCGAGCGCACCTGGGACGTGGGAGTGGTGGGGGTCACACGGGGCCCTTTCGGCAGTCGGTTCTTACCCCCAGAGCGTACGAATCGCCCATTACGCCGATGTCACATGGCTTGATCATGAGGAGTTACGTCGGACACACAGCCGTTCGTGGCGCGATGTGAGGGAGCGGGGCTGTCGCGGTCCGTGTCGCTGTTGGGCCGAACGGGTGACTTGGCGTAAGAATTGGCCGGTGCAGGCAATGAAGGCGAGCGAGTCCGGGGGGAACCGGTGAGCAGGTACGACGTCACCGATGAACAGTGGGAAGGGCTCGCCCAGGTCGTTCCGTTGCGCGGCCGGGATGCCTGGCCGTCCGCGGTGGACCACCGGGTGCCGCCCGAAGCGGTGACGGAACCGCGCCGCCGCTTCGTCGTGCTGAGGGTGAATGTCTTCGGCGACGCCCGTGAGGTCGCCGAGACCCTGATGGCGGGCATCCCGGTGCTGCTCGACCTGACCGGGGCGGAGGGCGAGGTCGCCAAACGGGTCCTCGACTTCAGCACGGGAGTCGTCTTCGGTCTCGCCAGCGGCATGCACCGCGTCGACCGCAACGTCTTCCTGCTGACCCCGCCCGGCACCGAGGTCAGCGGCCTGATGGAGACCGCCGGCGCCCCCAGCGCCTGACCCCGGTCCCCCGATCGTGGGAAGCGGCGCCCGGCGGAACGGTTCGCCTTGTTCCGGAGGCTTACGGTCCGGACATGTGCGTGACTTCTGTGCCGGCGGATTCTGCGGCTCATGCGGTTCCGGAGGCTTCCAGTGACCAGCGGGTGCCGGCCCAGGGGCGGCCGGGGGGTGACGGGGAGCGTCCGGGACCGCCCGGCGAGCCGTCTGCCGCGAGACGCGCGGAGTCGTCCGCCGAGCGGCGGCCGGGGACGTCCGCCGCAGACCGCTCGGCGGCGCCGCTGCCCGGCTCACCCGGCGTCCGTGTCGCGGCCGGCCACCACCCCGGTCGCCCCCACCTCACCGAGCTGCGGCTGTCCGCCTTCGCCTCGCACAGGCGTGCGAGCTTTCCGATGGGTCCTCTCACCCTTCTCGTCGGGTCCAGCGGATCCGGCAAGTCGAGTGCGCTGCGGGCGTACGAGGCGCTGGCCCGGCTTGCCGCCGGGGCGGAGCTGGGGGAGGTGTTTCCCGATCCGCTCGCGTGTGTGCCGGAGTGGGCGCGGCCCGACGCACAGCGGCGGCGCGGGTTTCGGATCGGGTGCACGACGGACGGTCCCCAGGGGCCGGTCCGGCTCGACGTCGCCGTGCAGGCCGAGCCCGAACTCCGGGTCGTGGGGGAGCGGCTGACCGTCGGTGGACAGGTCCTGCTGGAGACCGCGCTGCGCGACCCCTCACGACGGGCCGTACAGGCTGCCTGGCACACGGCCGGCTCCGCGCCGGTGACCCGCGCCCCGCTCCCGGACGACCGGCTCGGCACCGCGCTGCTTCCGCTGAGGGTGGCGGGCAAGACCGACGGTCAGCGCCGGGTGCTCGCCGCCGCCGAACAGACGGTCGTCGCCCTGCGTTCCGTGTTCGCCTGCGACCCCCGCCCCGACCGGATGCGTGCCCCGGTGCCCACCGGCTCCGGGCGCCTCCTCGGCGGCTGCGACAACCTCGCCGACGTGCTGTGGCGCACCCGCTCCGAATGCGGCCGCCGCCACGCGCAGTTCGTCGCGGCGGTGCGCACCGGATGCGCGGGCCCGGTGGCGGACGTCCTCGCCGAACTCCTCGGCGAGGGCACGGTCCGGGCCGTGCTCGACCGGGGCGAGGGTGCCCGCACGGAACTCGCACGGCTCGGCGACGGCGAGTTGAGGTACCTCGCGCTCGCCCTCGTGCTCTTCACCGGACCCGGCGTTCTGGAGGTCGACCCCGCCGGTGAGGTGCCCGCGGCGATGCAGACGCTCACCGTGCTCGCCGACGGGTTCGACCGGCGACTGGACCCGCGCCAGCGGGACGAACTCCTGGGCCTCGCCTCCCGGATGTGCGACCGCGGACACATCCGGCTGCTCGGCACGGCGACCGACGCGTCCTGGGCCACGAAGGCCGAGGGGCTCACGGTGGTACACCTGGACCCGTGACAGACCCTCTCGATGTGGCGAAACTGCAGCGCAGGCTGGCCGAGTTCGCGGCGGCGCGCGACTGGCAGCCGTACCACACCCCCAAGAACCTCGTCGCCGCGCTCAGCGTGGAGGCCTCCGAACTGGTCGAGATCTTCCAGTGGTTGACACCGGAGGAGTCGGGCCGCGTCATGGACGACGCCGACACCGCGCACCGGGTCACGGACGAGGTCGCCGACGTGCTCGCGTATCTGCTGCAACTGTGCGAGGTGTTGGGCATCGACCCGTTGGCGGCACTGGACGCGAAGATCGACCGGAACGAGCGGAGGTTTCCGGCGCCGTAGGGGTGTCGGCTCCGGTGCGCAGGGAGCAGCTCGGTCCGTTTTCACTCTCCGGAGTCAAAATCCGGCCCGAAATCGATTCGTTGTCCACAGATTTCCGCCTTCCTCTGGCTTTTCGTCCCGCCGACCCTCACTCTGGGTAGTGGACAACGGAGTTCGGGCGGCGGACGGGGTCAGGGCATGGACGCGGTGCGGCTCATAGTGACGAGCAGGCGTGCCCTCGCGGGGAGCGGCGCGGCGCCTCAGGTGCTGACGGAGGTGTGGCAGGCGCAGGCGCTGGCCCAGGCGATAGGAAGCAGGCTGGCGGTCTCCGGCCCTCCCCGACTCCGCGGCGAGGCACTGGGGTTGACCGAGCTGGCGGGCAGAGGCTGCGGTGTCCTGGACCGTCCCGACCTGGACACCGTCGACCTGCGCGCCGCCCAGCTCACCGAACTGGGCGACGCCCGCCAGGTTCTGCTCTGCCTCGGCGGCCTGCTCGGCGAGGTGGGCATCGCCCTCGTCGGCCTCGCCTGCGCCGTGGACGACGAGGGCACGTACTGGCAGTGCATGGAGGCGATCGACGCGGCGGACGAGTCCCGGGACCGCGTCCTGGAGATGCTCAGCAAGCTCGCGGACCGGGATCAGGCCTTACCGGAACGGGAGGCGGGGTAGGCGCTCAGAAGAACCGGAACCCGGGGTGAGCGACGTCGTCGCTCCCCTCAGCGGCCCTCGGCGTCGTCCGCGCTCCGCCCCGCCGACTGCAGATCCGCGTCCAGGGCGGAGAGGTCCGCGTTGAGCGACGCCATCAGCTCTTCCATCTGCTGCAGCAGCCCCTTCGGCTGACCGGTTGGCCCGGCCCCCTGCTGCGGGACGGATTCTTCGGACATGACGGCCTCCTCGGCCCAGGCCTCCACGGGAGGCCGACACGGGTGACGCCCGGCGCTGACCGGCCGGCGCGGGCGCCGGTCGGTCCGGCTCCGCCCGAGCAACGATCATCACCTTCGCCGGGTCACTGGCCCGGGCAGTCCCCGTGCGCCGCGTTGACGGAATTTCACCCGACCGGGCAGGGGAGGGACGGCAGGGGCGGATGGGGTTGACCGGCAGGACGGCGTGCAGGATGGAGGTATGGATCTTCGCATCTTCACCGAGCCCCAGCAGGGGGCCACCTACGACACCCTTCTCACGGTCGCCAAGGCCACCGAGGACCTTGGCTTCGATGCCTTCTTCCGGTCCGACCACTATCTGAGGATGGGCTCCGCCGACGGTCTGCCCGGCCCCACCGACGCCTGGATCACCCTTGCCGGTCTCGCCCGCGAGACCAAGCGCATCCGCCTCGGCACGCTGATGACCGCCGGTACCTTCCGGCTGCCCGGCGTACTCGCCATCCAGGTCGCGCAGATCGACCAGATGTCCGGCGGCCGCGTCGAACTGGGCCTGGGCGCGGGCTGGTTCGAGGAGGAGCACAAGGCGTACGGCATCCCCTTCCCGAAGGAGAAGTTCGGCCGTCTCGAGGAGCAGCTGGAGATCGTCACCGGGCTCTGGGCGACCGAGGCCGGCAGCACCTTCGACTTCCACGGCGAGTACTACGACCTCACCGACTCGCCCGCGCTGCCCAAGCCGGCCCAGGCGAAGATCCCCGTCCTGGTCGGCGGCCACGGTCCGTCCCGTACCCCGGCGCTGGCCGCGAAGTACGCCGACGAGTTCAACATGCCCTTCGGTTCGGTCGAGGACAGCGAGCGCCAGTTCGCCCGGGTGCGCGCCGCCGCTCAGGAGGCCGGCCGCAAGGGCGACGAGCTGACGTACTCCAACGCCCTCGTCGTCTGCGTCGGCAAGGACGACCAGGAGGTCGCCCGCCGTGCCGCCGCGATCGGCCGTGAGGTACCCGAGCTGAAGAGCAACGGCCTCGCCGGGTCCCCGGCCGAGGTCGTCGACAAGATCGGCCGCTATGCCGAGATCGGCTCCCGCCGTATCTACCTCCAGGTCCTCGACCTCCACGACCTGGAACACCTGGAGCTCATCTCGGCGCAGGTGCAGTCGCAGTTGTCGTAACCCTGGAAGAGGACCGACCGGCGGACCGCGCTGCACGGCCCGGTCCGCCGGACCGTCCGTCCGTCAGGACTTGTGCCCGACCCCCACATACAGGGGGATCTCCTCGCCGCCCTGTCGTGCCCCGAGCTCGGGATGCCACTGGGCCGCGAGCACGACGCCCGGGTCCACCAGCTCCAGCCCGGTGAAGAATCCGGAGAACTCCTCGCGCGAGCGCACCTGTGCCGCCGTACCGCCCTTGCGGTACACCTCCACGACCCGCTCCCAGGTCTCCGGGTCGAAGTCCCCGGTCGCGTGGGAGAGCGTCAAGTAGCTGCCGGGCGCGAGGGATCCGACGAGTTCCCGCACGATCCGGAGCGGCTCGTCCTCGTCCGCGACCAGGTGCAGGAGGGCCACCAGGGACAGCGCGATCGGCTGGGTGAAGTCGAGGGTCTCCCGGGCCGCCGCGAGGATCTTGCCCGGTTCCCGTACGTCGGCCTGGACGTAGGCGGTCTTCCCCTCCGGCGTGCTGTGCAGCAGGGCCTCGGCGTGCCGGAGGACGATCGGGTCGTTGTCCGCGTACACCACCCGGGCGTCGGGGGCCGTCCCCTGGACTATCTGGTGGAGGTTCGGCTCGGTCGGGATGCCGGTGCCGATGTCGAGGAACTGCCGGACGCCCCGCTCGGCCAGCAGCCGGGAGGCCCGGTGCATGAACGCGCGATTGGTCCGCGCCATCTGGCTCACGGCGGGGAAGTGCGAGGTCACCTGCTCGGCCGCCGCCACGTCGACCGGGTAGTTGTCCTTCCCGCCGAGGAAGTAGTCGTACATGCGGGCCGAATGGGGCTTGCTGGTGTCGATCGTGCTCACAGTCGTGGTCCTCCCTCGAACGCCCGGTCGACCGGAGGCTAGCGAACATTTCCGATCGCTGCCGCCGCCACTCCCTGGTACACCGTCGGCGCCGACCGCCCCGACAGCCGCAGTCCGGAGTGATAAATCGAGAGTGCGTACGGGGCGGCCCGAGGTACGTTGAGCGGGCCCACAGCAGCTCAGAACGGCGAGAAGCCGCAGCTCAGAAGGATCCCAGAGGTGTAACCACCGTGTTCCTCACGATCAGTACCACCGGCACATCCGAACGCCCGGCGACCGACCTCGGCTTCCTGCTGCACAAGCATCCCGAGAAATCGCAGGCGTTCTCCACGTCCTACGGCAAGGCGCACGTCCTCTACCCCGAGGCGGATGCCGAGCGCTGCACGGCCGCGCTGTTGCTGGAGGTCGACGCGGTGGCGCTGGTCCGGCGGGGCAAGGGCAAGGGCCGGGGCGGCGCTCCCGACGCGGCGCTCGCGCAGTACGTCAACGACCGGCCCTACGCCGCGTCCTCGCTGCTCGCCGTCGCGCTGAGCGGGGTGTTCTCCAGCGCCATGCGCGGGGTGTGCAACGCCCGCCCCGAGCGGGCCGCGCAGCCGCTGCCGCTGCGGATCGAGGTGCCCGCGCTGCCCGCCCGTGGCGGCCCCGACCTGGTACAGAAGCTGTTCGAGCCGCTCGGCTGGACGGTCACCGTCGAACCGGTCGCGCTGGACACGCAGTTCCCGGAGTGGGGCGACTCGCGGTACGTGCGGCTCGTGCTGGAGTCGCAGACCCTGACTCTCGCAGAGGCCCTGCGTCACCTCTACGTCCTGCTGCCCGTCCTCGACGACGCCAAGCACTACTGGGTCGCCTCCGACGAGGTCGACAAGCTGCTGCGGGCCGGTGAGGGCTGGCTGCCCGACCACCCCCAGCAGAAGCTGATCACCAGCCGCTACCTGTCGCGCCGCTGGTCGCTCACGCGAGAGGCGATGGAACGCCTGGAGCTCGTACGGCTCGCCGAGGCCGACGACAGCGAGGTCGAGGAGATCGACAACGCCGTCGAGGCGGAGACCGAGGACGAACAGAAGCCGACCCCGCTCGCCGTCCAGCGCCGGGACGCCATCCTCGCCGCCCTCCGGACGTCCGGCGCCTCCCGTGTGCTCGACCTCGGCTGCGGGCAGGGCCAGTTGGTGCAGGCGCTGCTCAAGGATGTGCGGTTCACCGAGATCGTGGGCGTCGACGTGTCGATGCGCGCGCTCACCATCGCCTCCCGGCGGCTCAAGCTGGACCGCATGGGGGAGCGGCAGGCCTCCCGCGTCAAGCTCCTTCAGGGGTCGCTCGCCTACACGGACAAGCGGCTCAAGGGCTACGACGCCGCCGTGCTCAGCGAGGTCATCGAACACCTCGACCTGCCACGGCTGCCCGCCCTGGAGTACGCGGTCTTCGGCGCCGCCCGCCCGCGGACCGTCCTCGTGACGACCCCGAACGTCGAGTACAACGTGCGCTGGGAGACCCTTCCGGCCGGCCATGTCCGGCACGGCGACCACCGCTTCGAGTGGACGCGGGAGGAGTTCCGGACCTGGGCCCGGGCGGTGGCCGAACGGCACGGGTACGACGTGGAGTTCGTACCGGTGGGGCCGGACGACCCCGAGGTCGGACCGCCCACCCAGATGGCACATTTTGAATTGAGCACAGCTGAGATGAGCACAGCCACTGTGAGGACCGAGAAGGAGGCGAAGGCGGCATGACCGAGAACCAGACCAAGGGGCGCGTGCTGCCCGTCACCGACCTCTCCCTGGTCGTCCTCGTCGGCGCCTCCGGTTCCGGCAAGTCCACTTTCGCCCACCGGCACTTCAAGTCCACCGAGATCATCTCCTCGGACTTCTGTCGCGGCCTGGTCTCCGACGACGAGAACGACCAGGGCGCGACGAAGGACGCCTTCGACGTGCTCCACTACATCGCGGGCAAACGGCTCGCCGCCGGCCGCCGTACGGTCGTGGACGCGACCAGCGTGCAGTCGGACTCCCGGCGCCAGTTGATCGACCTGGCCAAGCAGTACGACGTCCTGCCCATCGCCATCGTCCTCGACGTGCCGGAGAACGTGTGCGCCGAGCGCAACGCGTCCCGCAGCGACCGGGCGGACATGCCGATCCGGGTCATCAAGCGCCACATCCGCGAACTCCGCCGCTCCATCCGCCACTTGGAGCGCGAGGGGTTCCGCAAGGTGCACGTCCTGCGGGGCGTGGAGGACATCGAGAACGCCACCGTCCGCACCGAGAAGCGCTTCAACGACCTCACCCACCTCACCGGCCCGTTCGACATCGTCGGCGACATCCACGGCTGCGGCTCCGAACTGGATTCGCTGCTGGGCAAGTTGGGCTACGTCGACGGCGTGCACCCCGAGGGCCGCACCGCGGTCTTCGTCGGCGACCTCGTCGACCGCGGCCCGGACAGCCCGGGCGTGCTGCGCCGCGTGATGTCGATGGTGAAGTCCGGCAACGCCCTGTGCGTCCCCGGCAACCACGAGAACAAGTACGGCCGTTACCTCAAGGGCCGCAAGGTCCAGCACACCCACGGGCTCGCCGAGACCATCGAGCAGATGGAGGGGGCGTCCGAGGAGTTCCTCGCCGAGGTGCGGGAGTTCATCGACGGACTGGTCAGCCACTACGTCCTCGACGGCGGCAGGCTGGTCGTCTGTCACGCCGGGCTGCCGGAGAAGTACCACGGCCGCACCTCGGGCCGGGTCCGCTCGCACGCGCTGTACGGCGACACCACCGGGGAGACCGACGAGTTCGGCCTGCCGGTGCGCTACCCGTGGGCAGAGGACTACCGGGGCCGGGCGGCCGTGGTCTACGGCCACACCCCCGTCCCGGAGGCGACCTGGCTCAACAACACCATCTGCCTGGACACCGGCGCCGTCTTCGGTGGCAAGCTCACCGCGCTGCGCTGGCCGGAGCGGGAGCTGGTCGACGTACCGGCGGAGAAGGTCTGGTACGAGCCGGCGAAGCCGCTGAAGTCGGAGGCGCCGGGCGGACACGACGGCCGGCCGCTGGACCTGGCGGACGTGCACGGCCGCCGTGCGGTGGAGACCCGGCATCAGGGCCGTGTCGCGATCCGTGAGGAGAACGCGGCCGCGGCCCTCGAGGTCATGAGCCGTTTCGCGGTGGACCCGCGGCTGCTGCCGTACCTCCCGCCGACCATGGCTCCGACCGCGACCTCGCAGGTCGAGGGCTATCTGGAGCACCCGGCCGAGGCCTTCGCGCAGTACGCGGCGGACGGGGTCGCACGGGTCGTGTGCGAGGAGAAGCACATGGGCTCGCGGGCGGTGGCGCTGGTGTGCCGGGACGCGGAAGCGGCACGTAGGCGCTTCGGCGTGGACGGTCCGACCGGCTCGCTGTACACCCGCACCGGTCGCCCGTTCTTCGACGACGAGTCGGTGACGGAGGAGATCCTGGGCCGACTGCGCGCGGCCGTCACCGAAGCCGGTCTCTGGTCCGAACTCGACACGGACTGGCTCCTGTTGGACGCCGAGCTGATGCCGTGGTCGCTGAAGGCGTCGGGGCTGCTGCGTTCGCAGTACGCGGCCGTCGGTGCCGCGTCCGGGGCGGTGTTCCCGGGTGCGCTGGCCGCGCTGGAGGGTGCCGCGGGGCGGGGCGTCGAGGTCACCGACCTGCTGGGGCGCCAGCAGGAACGGGCCTCGAACGCGGCCGCGTTCACGGAGGCGTACCGGCGCTACTGCTGGACGACGCAGGGCCTGGACGGCGTACGCCTGGCCCCGTTCCAGATCCTGGCCGTGCAGGGCCGCAACCTGGCGTCCCTGCCGCACGACGAGCAACTGGCCCTGCTGGACCGCCTCGTGGAGCACGACGGCACGGGCCTGCTCCAGACCACCCGTCGCCTCTACGTCGACACGGCCGACCCCGAGTCGGTCCGGGCGGGCGTCGACTGGTGGCTGGAGATGACCGGCCGCGGCGGCGAGGGCATGGTGGTCAAGCCGCTGGGGGCGGTGGTGCGCAGCGAAGAGGGGCGCCTGGTGCAGCCCGGCATCAAGTGCCGCGGCCGCGAGTACCTCCGGATCATCTACGGCCCGGAGTACACCCGCCCCGACAACCTGACACGGCTGCGCGGCCGCTTCCTCAACCACAAGCGCTCGCTCGCGATCCGCGAGTACGCGCTCGGCCTGGAGGCACTGGACCGGCTGGCCGAGGGTGAGCCGCTGTGGCGGGTGCACGAGGCGGTGTTCGGGGTGCTGGCGCTGGAGTCGGAGCCGGTGGACCCGCGGTTGTGACGGTCAGCCGACCAGTCTCAGCCGCTCCGCGCACACCCCCACCCGGACGCTCTGGCCCCAGGTCAGCTCCAGGGCGTCCGACTCCATACCGTCCCCGAACGCGATCAGCCGTTCGGACTCGACGGTGAGGTGCAGGGCGGCCGACGCCGGCAGTTCGCCGGCCACCAGTGAGGTACCGGTGGCCGGCGAGGGCCAGGCCTCGCGGACGAACCACAGCAGGCGGTCCTCGGTGGGGCGGGGCAGCGGCAGATCGCTGCCCCGCTCCTGCCACACCGACCGCACCCACCCCGTCGCGCCCGTCCCCGTGCCCACCAGCACCCCGGAGGAAGCCTGGGCCTCGGCGACACCCCCGTGGTCGTCGAGGCCCAGGCGGTAGCGGGCGGTCTGGTGGCCCGGGGCGCCCAGGTAGATCTCGTTGAGGGCGACCAGACGCTGGCTGTCGTCGGCGACCGCCTCGACCATGGTGAGTTCGTCGACCGGTGGGGTGCCGGACGTCAGGAGTTTCGCGGCGTCCTGGGGGCGATGGCGTACCAGCACACCCGGGTTGCGGCCGGGGTCGGTGTCGATGCCCAACACCGGTTGCCCGGAGAGGTACTTGGCCGCGTTCGCCACCAGTCCGTCCTGGCCGACCACGACCACCACGTCCTCGGGTGCGAACAGGAAGCGGTCCAAGTCGCCGCGCTCCACGCGTGACTGACGCCAGGTCAGGGGAATCGCCGCCGTGACCTCCGCGAGCGCGCGTCGCGTACGGCGGTGGCGCTCGGCCACCTCCTCGATGTCCCGGCCGCGGGAAGAGAGGAAGAAGGCGGCCTGGCCGTGGGTGCCGTGGTGGGCCACCAACTCCTCGTACTCCGTGGTGCGGTGGACGAGGACGACCCGCGGGGCGAGGCTCACGTGCGGTCCTGCGTGCCCAGCTTGGCCAGCAGTCCGGTCAGGACGTCCGGCGACACCGTCACGCTGTCGATGCGGGGGAGGTTCTCGGCCAGCCGGCTCGCGGTGAGCGCGTGCAGGACGGTCACGTCCACGTCCGTGTGCACCTGGAGCCACGCCGCCTGCGCCTGGGCCCGTGCCGCGCCCACCGCCTGCGCGCTCTCCGCCTCGGCGCGGGCCAGTCTGACCGATCGTGCCGCCTCGGCCCCGGCCCGTACCGCGTCCGCCGCCGCGTGCTCCTCCGCCTCCCGCCGGGCGTTCGTGCCGCGCTGGTCCACCAACTGCTCCTCGCGCCGGGCGAGTTCGATCTGGCTGGCCAGCTCGTTCTCGGCGATCGTCCGCTCCCGCTCGACCGCCACCGCCCGTCGCTCGTACGTCGCCCGGTCCGCCTCCTGCTGGATCTGCTCGCGGGCAGGGGTGCGCAGGGCCCGTTCCACCTCCGGCTCCGGTCGCAGCGCGACCACGCGGACGGCCACCACCTCGATCCCGGTGGCCGGCAGCCGCGGTTCCGTCGCCAGCCCCGCCGTCACCCGCTCCCGCACCGCCGCCACGCCGTCCACCAGCGCCGCCGACAACGGGGTACGGGCCAGCACGTCCAGCGCGTGCTGCTGCGCCGTCTCCGTGAGCAGTGTGCCCAGTTGCTCCAGCGGTGTGCCGCGCCACGCGCCCGTGTCCGGGTCGATCGAGAAGTCCAGGCGGGCCGCGGCGAGCGCCGGGTCGCTGATCCGGTAGGTCACGGTCGCCTGCACCGCCACGTCCTGGAAGTCGGAGGTGCGGGCGTGGAAGGTCATCGCCAACTCCCGGTCGTCGACCGGTACTTCGGAGAGCGCCGCGGTCAGGGCGCGGAACCAGAAGCTCAGGCCCGGCCCGTCGTGCAGGAGCTGTCCGCCGCGGTGGTGCCGCACGTGCGCGGTCGGTGCGCCACGCAGATGGCGCCAGCCCAGGCGCCGGGTGATGTCTGCCACGAGACCCTCTTTTCGTCTTGACGACGATAACCGTGCGTACTGATTATCGTCAAGAGGACGAGAAAGGGAAGTGGTCAAGCGGGGGGTGAAGACGGTCGCCGATGGTCAGGATGGAGTCATGGGATTCCATGTCGACTCCGAGGCCGGGCGGCTGCGCCGCGTCATCCTGCACCGGCCGGATCTCGAGCTCAAAAGGCTCACCCCCAGCAACAAGGACGCCCTCCTCTTCGACGACGTGCTGTGGGTGCGCCGGGCGCGCGCCGAGCACGACGGGTTCGCGGACGTGCTCCGCGACCGCGGGGTCGCCGTCCATCTCTTCGGCGACCTGCTCACCGAGGCCCTGGCGATCCCGGCGGCCCGCACCCTCGTCCTGGACCGGGTCTTCGACGAGAAGGAGTACGGCGTCCTCGCCACCGACCACCTCCGCGCCGCCTTCGAGTCACTGCCCGCGCCCGAACTGGTCGAGGCGCTCGTCGGTGGAATGACCAAGCGGGAGTTCCTGGAGGCCCACGAGGAGCCGGTCTCGGTCCGCTTCCACGTCATGGACCTCGACGAGTTCCTCCTCGCCCCCCTCCCCAACCACCTCTTCACCCGTGACACCTCCGCCTGGATCTACGACGGCGTCTCCGTCAACGCCATGCGCTGGCCGGCCCGGCAGCGCGAGACGGTCCACTTCGAGGCGATCTACCGGCACCACCCCCTCTTCCGTGACGAAGCGTTCCGCGTCTGGAGCGAGGGGCAGGCCGACTACCCGTCCACCATCGAGGGCGGGGACGTCCTCGTCATCGGCAACGGTGCCGTCCTCATCGGCATGAGCGAGCGGACGACACCCCAGGCCGTGGAGATGCTCGCGCACAAGCTGTTCGATGCCGGGTCCGCCCAGACGATCGTGGCCCTCGACATGCCCAAGCGCCGCGCCTTCATGCACCTCGACACCGTGATGACGATGGTCGACGGCGACACCTTCACCCAGTACGCCGGCCTCGGCATGCTCCGCTCGTACACCATCGAACCGGGCGTCGGCGACAAGGAGCTGAAGGTCACCGACCACCCGCCGGAGCACATGCACCGCGCGATCGCCGCCGCTCTCGGCCTCGACGAGATCCGCGTCCTGACCGCGACCCAGGATGTGCACGCCGCCGAGCGTGAGCAGTGGGACGACGGCTGCAACGTCCTGGCCGTCGAGCCGGGCGTCGTCGTCGCCTACGAGCGCAACGCCACCACCAACACCCATCTGCGCAAGCAGGGCATCGAGGTCATCGAGATCCCGGGCAGCGAGCTGGGGCGGGGGAGGGGCGGGCCGCGCTGTATGAGCTGCCCGGTCGAACGGGAGGCCGTATAGAAGTACACGCGATCGCATATAAATGCCGAACGTCGTATAGACTTCCAGGAGTACCTGTCACTCGCATCTCTGGAGCGCCCCCATGGCGACCGTCCCGACCGCCCTCGCCGGGCGCCACTTCCTCAAGGAGCTCGACTTCACGAGGGAAGAGTTCCTCGGTCTGATCGAGCTGGCCGCCGAACTGAAGGCGGCCAAGAAGGCGGGCGCCGAGACGCAGTACCTGCGGGGAAAGAACATCGCGTTGATCTTCGAGAAGTCCTCGACGCGCACGCGCTGCTCCTTCGAGGTCGCGGCGGCCGACCAGGGGGCCTCGACGACGTACATCGACCCCTCGGGCTCGCACATCGGCAAGAAGGAGTCCACGAAGGACACCGCGCGGGTGCTGGGGCGGCTCTTCGACGCGATCGAGTTCCGCGGCGACGCCCAGAGCACGGCCGAGACGCTCGGAGCGTTCGCCGGCGTACCCGTCTACAACGGCCTCACCGACGACTGGCACCCCACCCAGATGCTCGCCGACGTCCTGACGATGACCGAGCACAGCGGCAAGCCGGTCGAGGAGATCGCCTTCGCCTACCTCGGTGACGCCCGCTTCAACATGGGCAACTCCTACCTGATCACCGGCGCCCTGCTCGGCATGGACGTCCGGATCGTCGCCCCCAAGTCCTACTGGCCGGCCCAGGACGTCGTCGAGCGGGCCCGGGAGCTCGCGGTGGCCAGCGGGGCGCGCATCACGCTCACCGAATCCCTGGCGGAGGGCGTCGCGGGCGCCGACTTCGTCGCCACGGACGTCTGGGTCTCCATGGGTGAGCCCAAGGAGGTCTGGGACGAGCGGATCACCGCGCTGGCGCCGTACGCCGTGACCATGGACGTCCTGCGCGCCACCGGCAACCCGGACGTCAAATTCCTGCACTGCCTGCCGGCCTTCCACGACCTGGGCACGAAGGTGGGGCAGGAGATATACGACTCCCACGGCCTGGAGAGCCTGGAGGTCACGGACGAGGTCTTCGAGTCGGCCCACTCGGTCGTCTTCGACGAGGCGGAGAACCGCCTGCACACGATCAAGGCGGTACTGGTGGCGACGCTGGCCTGACGGCTACGCGGGCCGCCACTGCGACGGCACCGCCGGCAGCCTGAACCACACCGCCTTGCCGGACTCGGTGGGGCGGTGCCCGCAGGACGAGCTGAGTGCGCGGATCAGCAGCAGGCCGCGCCCGTGCTCCTGCCAGGGGTCCGGCTCGGTGTCCACGGGACGGGTGAGGTTGCCGGGCGGCGCCGGGTCCGGGTCGTGCACCTCGACCTGGCAGCCGCTGGGCAGCAGCTCCACGACGAGCTCTATCGGGGCGTCCCCGGCGGTGTGCTCCACGGCGTTCGCGACCAGCTCGGCCGTCAGCAGCTCAGCGGTGTCGCTGTCGGCCCCGTGCTCCAGCTCGGCCAGCGCCGTGCGGACCAGCGCACGGGCGACGGGCACGGCCGCTGCGGAGTGCGGCAGCGCGATGCGCCAGGAGGCGGAGGCTGAGGGGCGATCTTGCAAGGCGGTTCCGTTCATGAGCAGGCTGTCCTGCTTTCAACCTTATGAATGGTACGGCGCCGCCCGGCAGAGGCATCCGACGGGCACCGTACGGGACCTTCGACCCCGTTACCGGGCGGCTTACCCCTCACAACGCCTTCCCTCGCACGGCTGCTCCCGCCGTAGCCGCTCTGTCGACGAGCCGTGACAGATGTGACCGGTCCAGGTCACATCCGTACGGTGTTATCGCGCACTCGTGACGACAGTCAAAGATGAGTGATAGCTTCGAAGGGTAGAGCGCACCTCATCTGGGGAGGCCGCACCGCATGAGTCCCTTCACCGGCTCCGCCGCCCGCACCAACCGCTGGGAACATCTGCGCGTGGAGGTCGCGTCCGGCGTCGCCACCGTGACCCTCGCCCGCCCCGACAAACTCAACGCGCTCACCTTCGGCGCCTACGCCGACCTGCGCGACCTGCTCGCCGAGCTCTCCCGGGAGCGGTCGGTGCGCGCCCTGGTGCTGGCCGGTGAGGGCCGCGGATTCTGCTCCGGCGGCGACGTGGACGAGATCATCGGCGCGACACTGTCGATGGACACGGCCCAGCTCCTCGACTTCAACCGGATGACCGGGCAGGTCGTGCGGGCGGTACGGGAGTGTCCGTTCCCGGTGATCGCGGCGGTGCACGGCGTGGCGGCGGGCGCGGGGGCGGTACTGGCCCTGGCGGCGGACTTCAGGGTGGCGGACCCCACGGCCCGGTTCGCCTTCCTCTTCACCCGGGTGGGTCTGTCGGGCGGCGACATGGGCGCGGCGTACCTGCTGCCCCGGGTGGTGGGCCTCGGCCACGCGACCCGCCTGCTGATGCTGGGCGAACCGGTGCGGGCACCCGAGGCCGAGCGCATCGGCCTGATCAGCGAGCTGACGGACGAGGGCGGGGTGGACGAGGCGGCCCAGACACTGGCCCGCCGCCTGGCCGACGGCCCAGCACTGGCGTACGCCCAGACGAAGGCACTGCTGACGGCGGAACTGGACATGCCGCTGGCGGCGAGTGTGGAACTGGACGCGTCGACGCAGGCCTTGCTGATGAACGGCGAGGACTACGCGGAGTTCCACAAGGCGTTCACGGAGAAAAGGCCTCCCACATGGCAAGGACGGTAACCGTGGCTTGCCCAGGGGCACGGGGCTGTGCTGAATCTCCGGCCACCGCCGCGCGGGCGCGACCAGCCACAGACGGCCGACAGTCGCCCTCTTCGCTGAGCCACCCCCTACGAGTCGCGATCATCGGCGGCGGCCCCGGCGGCCTGTACGCGGCAGCGCTGCTGAAGCGCCTCGACCCGGCCCGCGAGATCACCGTCTGGGAACGCAACGCCCCCGACGACACCTTCGGCTTCGGAGTAGTCCTCTCCGACGAAACCCTGGGCGGCATCGAACACGCCGACCCCTTCGTCTACGAGGCCCTCCAGCAGGACTTCATCCGCTGGGACGACATCGACATCGTCCACCGAGGCACCCGCCACACCTCCGGAGGACACGGCTTCGCCGCCCTCGGCAGAAAACGCCTCCTCGAAATCCTGCACACCCGCTGCCACGACCTCGGCGTCGACCTCCGCTTCCGCACCGAGGCCCCACCCGACCTCGCGACCACCCACGACCTCGTCATCGCCGCCGACGGAGTCAACAGCACCACCCGCGAAACCCACGCCCAAGCGTTCCGCCCCCATGTGACCACCCACCACTGCCGCTACATCTGGCTCGCCGCCGACTTCGCCTTCGACGCCTTCCGCTTCGAGATCGCCGAGACGGAACACGGCGTGATGCAGCTGCACGGCTACCCGTACGCGGCAGACGCCTCGACGGTGATCGTCGAGATGCGTGAGGAGGTCTGGCAGGCGGCCGGCTTCGACGAAGTCACCCCGCAGGAGTCGGTCGAACGCTGCGCCAAGATCTTCGCGGACGCGCTCGGCGGCAGGTCGCTGCGCTCCAACAAGTCCGCGTGGACCACCTTCCGTACGGTCGTCAACGAACACTGGTCCCACGGCAACACCGTCCTCCTCGGCGACGCCGCCCACACCGCGCACTTCTCGATCGGCTCGGGCACCAAGCTCGCGGTGGAGGACGCCCTCGCCCTGGCCGCCTGTCTGGAGGAACAGCCGACACCGGAGCAGGCGTTGGCCGCCTATGAGACGGAACGCAAACCCGTCGTCGCCTCCACGCAGCGCGCCGCCCGCGCCAGCCTGGAGTGGTTCGAGAACCTCGGCCGCTACCTCGACCAGCCGTCCCGTCAGTTCGCCTTCAACCTGCTCACCCGCAGCCGCCGCGTCACCCACGACAACCTGCGGCTGCGCGACGCCCGCTTCACCGGAGCCGTGGAGCGCGAGTTCGGCTGCCCACCCGGTACGCCCCCGATGTTCACCCCGTTCCGGCTGCGCGGCCTGACCCTGCGCAACCGGGTCGTGGTGTCCCCCATGGACATGTACTCGGCGACCGACGGCCTCCCCGGCGACTTCCACCTCGTCCACCTGGGAGCGAGGGCGCTCGGCGGCGCGGGTCTGGTGATGACCGAGATGGTGTGTGTCAGCGCGGAGGGCCGTATCACCCCCGGCTGCACCGGCCTCTACACCGGCAGGCAGGCCGAGGCCTGGAAACGGATCACCGACTTCGTGCACGTCCAGGCGCCCGGCACCGCGATCGGCGTCCAGCTCGGCCACAGCGGCCGCAAGGGCTCGACCAGGCTGATGTGGGAGGGCATCGACGAGCCGCTGCCCGACGGCAACTGGCCCGTCGTGGCCGCGTCCCCGATCCCGTACGGGCCCGGCAACCAGACCCCGCACGAGCTGACCCGCGCCCAACTCACCGACCTCCGCGAACAGTTCGCCGCCGCCGCCTGGCGAGCTGCTCGGGCCGGCTTCGACCTGCTCGAACTGCACTGCGCGCACGGTTACCTGCTGTCCGGATTCCTCTCCCCGCTCACCAACCGCCGCACGGACGCCTACGGCGGCACCCTCGCGAAGCGGCTCCGGTTCCCCCTCGAAGTCTTCGACGCCATACGGGGCGTGTGGCCGGAGGAACGGCCCATGACGGTCCGGATCTCCGCCACCGACTGGGCGCAGGGCGGCACGTCCGCCGAGGACGCCGTCGAGATCGCCCGCGCCTTCGCCGCGCACGGCGTTGACGCGATCGACGTGTCGACCGGGCAGGTCGTGGCGGACGAACGGCCCGAGTACGGGCGGTCGTACCAGACGCCCTTCGCGGACCGCATCCGCCATGAGACCGGCGTCCCGGTGATCGCGGTCGGCGCGATCTCCTCCTGGGACGACGTCAACTCCCTGATCCTGGCCGGGCGTACGGATCTGTGCGCCCTCGCCCGCCCGCACCTCTACGACCCGCACTGGACGCTGCACGCCGCCGCCGAGCAGGGGTACGAAGGGCCCGGCGCCGGCTGGCCGGACCCGTACCGGGCGGGCAGCCGGCGCCCGCAGACCGGACGCACGGACGCCCCCAAGCCCCGCCTGACGCTGGGGACTTGAGGGCGTGCTCGTGAGGGTGTTTACGAGAGCTCGACCATGCCCGCGGTCAGCGTCGCCCCGTCCGCCGGGTCGATCAGGATGAACGCACCCGTGCGCCGTGAGAGCGCGTAGTCGTCGAGCGCCAGCGGCTCGGCGGTGCGCAGGGTGACGCGACCCAGGTCGTTCGCGCTCAACTCGCCGGCGCCGTCGAGGTCCTTGACGATCGCCTTGACCGTCCGTGTCGTGTGCCGCACCAGCACCCGGTCGCCGACCCGCAGGGGACGGTCGGCCAGATGGCAGACGGACGCCCGGACGTCCCGCGTGAGCGCCGGGACATCGACACCGGCCGTGATCATGTCACCGCGCGAGACATCCCGCTGGTCCGCGAGGCGCACACCGATCGACTGCGGCGCGTACGCCACCTCGGCCGGAACGCCGAGCACGTCGATACCGGTGATCTCGGAGCTCTCGCCGGAGGGGTGGACCGTGACCCGGTCACCGACCCGGAGCGCGCCCGACACCAACTGGCCCGCGTAGTGGCGGACTTCGCCGTCGCGGATGACGTACTGCACAGGGAAGCGGGCCGGCGCGTCCGCGGCCTCGACACCGACGGGCACGTTCTCCAGGAACTCCAGGAGCGCCGGACCCCCGAACCAGTCCATGTGCGCCGAGCGGTCCACGACGTTGTCGCCGACGAGGGCCGACACCGGGATCGGTGTGAAGGACGGCAGGCCCAGGTCGGCCGCGTGCCCGGCGAAGTCCTCGACGATACGGTCGAACTCCTTCTCCTCGTACCCGACGAGGTCCATCTTGTTGACGGCGAGGACCACATGCGGGACCCGCAGGAGAGCCGCGATCGCGGCGTGGCGGCGGGTCTGCTCGACCACGCCGTTGCGGGCGTCGACGAGGATGATCGTCAGCTCGGCCGTGGAGGCTCCGGTGACCATGTTGCGGGTGTACTGCACATGGCCGGGGGTGTCGGCGAGGATGAACCGGCGGACCGGGGTGGCGAAGTAGCGGTAGGCGACGTCGATGGTGATGCCCTGCTCGCGCTCGGCGCGCAGACCGTCCGTCAGCAGCGCCAGGTCCGGCGTCTCCTGACCACGGTTGCGGGACGCGTGCGCCACGGCCTCCAGCTGGTCGGTGAGGACCGACTTGGAGTCGTGCAGCAGTCGGCCCACCAGCGTGGACTTGCCGTCGTCGACCGAACCGGCCGTCGCGAAGCGCAGGGTGTCGATGGCGGTGCCGACCATGTCGGTGGTGGCGGTCATGGTTAGAAGTACCCCTCGCGCTTGCGGTCTTCCATCGCGGCCTCGGACATCTTGTCGTCGGCGCGGGTCGCGCCCCGTTCGGTCAGCCGGGAGGCGGCGATCTCGACGATGACGTCGTCCAGCGTCACCGCGTCGGAGTCGACGGCGCCGGTGCAGGACATGTCGCCGACGGTGCGGTAGCGCACCAGGCGCTTCTCGACGGTCTCGCCGTCCTTGGGGCCGCCCCACTCGCCGGGAGTCAGCCACATGCCGGCGCGCGCGAACACTTCACGCTCGTGCGCGAAGTAGATCTCCGGCAGTTCGATGCCCTCGCGGGCGATGTACTGCCAGACGTCCAGCTCGGTCCAGTTGGACAGGGGGAAGACGCGGACGTGCTCGCCGGGGGCGTGCCGGCCGTTGTAGAGGTTCCACAGCTCGGGGCGCTGGCGGCGTGGGTCCCACTGCGAGAACTCGTCGCGCAGGGAGAAGACGCGCTCCTTGGCGCGGGCCTTCTCCTCGTCACGCCGGCCGCCGCCGAAGACCGCGTCGAACTTCTCCGCCTGGATCTTCTCGGTCAGCGGCAGGGTCTG
>NZ_JBSFUY010000015.1:216573-218007 GCF_053592055.1 Streptomyces sp. NPDC002817 | reverse complement strand
CCAAGGGCATGGCTGGTTGGCTACGTTCGGGAGGGATAACCGCTGAAAGCATCTAAGCGGGAAGCCTGCTTCGAGATGAGTATTCCCACCCCCTTGAGGGGTTAAGGCTCCCAGTAGACGACTGGGTTGATAGGCCGGATCTGGAAGCACGGTAACGTGCGGAGGTGACCGGTACTAATAGGCCGAGGGCTTGTCCTCAGTTGCTCGCGTCCACTGTGTTGGTTCTGAGGCAACGACTGTTGCCGGCTTTAGAGCAGAACGCATAACAGAAAAGTGTGCTTGTTCGCTCGAAACCATTAGGGTTTCGGTGGTCATAGCGTGAGGGAAACGCCCGGTTACATTTCGAACCCGGAAGCTAAGCCTTACAGCGCCGATGGTACTGCAGGGGGGACCCTGTGGGAGAGTAGGACGCCGCCGAACAATCTTTGGAAGGACCCCTGGTCCCAGCGTTCAGCTGGGACCAGGGGTCCTTTTGTTTTTACAATGCTTGCAGTACCGAGACAGGAGTCACCCATGTCCACCAACTCTCCCGACGACCGACCGGAGCGCGACCAGCGGCGACGGGACAGTGGTGACCGCGGCGGTGACCGTGGCGACCGCGGTGGCATCCGTCGCGACAACGACCGCGGTAACGACCGAGGCGGTGACCGTGGCGGCTTCCGGCGTGATGACAACCGTGGCGGCGACAACCGCGGTGGCGGCTATGCCCGACGAGACGACCGTGGCGACCGCGGTGGTTTCCGCCGCGATGACAACCGTGGCGGCGACAACCGTGGCGGTGACAACCGCGGTGGCGGCTACGTCCGACGAGACGACCGCCGTGACGGCGACCGCGGGCCCCGTCCGGCCTTCCGCCGTGACGACCGTCCCAGTGGGCCGCGTCGGGACGACCGCGACCGCGGTTTCCGTCGGGACGACGATCGCGGACCTCGTCCCGCTGTCCGTCGGGACGACCGAGACCGTGGGGAGCGTCGTGAAGGCGACCGCGGACCCCGTCCGGCCTTCCGTCGCGATGACAATCGTGGCGGCGACAATCGTGGCGGTGGCTACGGCCGGCGTGATGATCGCCGTAGCGACGACCGCGGGCCGCGTCCGGCGTTCCGCCGTGATGACAACCGCCGTGATGACAACCGCGGTGGCGACAGCCGTGGCGGCGACAACCGCGGTGGATTCGATCGGCGCGACGACCGTCGTGACGGTGACCGGGGCGGCTTCCGCCGTGATGATCGTGACCGCGGCGGATTCCGGAGCGACGACCGCGACCGTGGCTTCCGTCGCGACGACCGTGGCGACCGCGGTGGTGACCGTGGCGGCTTCCGGCGTGATGACAACCGTGGCGGCGACAACCGCGGTGGCGGCTTCGAACGTCGCGACGACCGGCGTGATGACCGCCGTGGCGATGACCGTGGCCCGCGTCCGGCGTTCCGTCGTGCG